>DATLKS010000179.1:0-7336 GCA_035538255.1 Terriglobales bacterium | reverse complement strand
TATTCCCCACCTTGCAGGGACCGGGCTACTTTGATACTGATATATCACTGCAGAAGAACTTCGTTTGGGGAGCTTCGGAGAGTAAATCACTGCAGTTCCGCGTCTCGGGTTACAACTTCCTCAACCATCCCAATCGTACTTTTCTTAACAACGATCCGGGCTTGATCCTTAACTTCGACAGCACCGGCAAGATCGTGCAACAAGGCGGGCCGACTGGTGCACCGTTCGGATACGCTACTAATGAGATTGGCCACCGTATCTTGCAAGGGATGATTAGATTCTCTTTCTAAGTACCGATCAGGCTAAGCTCGAGAAGGGCGGCGAAATTAGAGTGCGTTACAAAACGTAGTGAGAATTAAAAAGCGATGTTCGGAGGTTTCGGACATCGCTTTTTGTTTTGCGTGCCGCGATCGGCGGGTTTAGGTTCTCCGGCCTGCCAGCAGTGGGCTGGCGCCCAGCACATTCATCATTCGCTTCAAGTTGTAAGCCATTGTGGCCAAGCTGATCTCACTTTGTGCTCCCTTAAGACCGCGTAGCAGAAACCGCCCCTCTCCGAAGATGTGGTATTTCAACGATGCGAACGGATGTTCCGCTGTCGAGCGCCGTAAACGCATCCTGGCGGGGGTGGCACGTTGCCGCATACGCTCCAGTACCGCGTCGTGCAAATGCCGAGTGAGGAAGCGTTGCTTCGAAGTCGTGCAGCGCGCTTTCAGAGCGCAGGCTCGGCATACCTCCGGGGCGCCTGCATACACCACTGCCCGATCGTTCCGCGCCAGCTCTGACCGCCTGGACAGCGGAATGTGTCGGTGGTTTTTTCGTAATGGAACTCGCGGCGGTCGAATAGTTGCCCATCGCCTTGGTTGTTTATTCCGCGATGGGCGGGCACCTTCGGAATGATTCCCAGCCGTTCACACTCTGCGGCTTGATCCCCATTCGAATATCCTGCATCGGCAATTACGTTGATCGACTCCGGATTTCCCACAGCCGGTTTGCCCGCTGCGGCCATGGGCAACAAACTGCGTTGATCATTGCCCTCCATAGTCACTTTTTGCGCAACGATGATGGCGTGCTCGGCATCCACCGCGGTCTGCACGTTGTACGCCGGAATGAAACCTTCCACGGTGCGCATCATCTTCGCTTCTGGTTCCGGATGTCTCTTCCGCTTCTCCAGCGCCGTCTGCACCGCACTCGGATCAATCACCATTTCGTCTTGTTCGTCGGCCTTATCCAATTGTTCCAGATAGCGCTTCATTGCTTCCCGTTCGCGTACACTCTTGGCGGTACTTACAGTATGGAACTGCGATCCATCGACTGCTACCGTCTCTCCCTTCACCCAGCCCACGATCCGTGCCAACCGCACTAGCTCGGCCCCGGCTTCAGTGACGGCGGCGCTGTGCATCCGCCGGAACTCCGCAATCGACTTATAGTCGGGCTGTAAGCGCCCCAATAACCACATCACTTCCACATTGCGCTGGCACTCCGCTTCCAGGCGACGTGAAGACCGCACTTGATGCAGATATCCATACAGGTAAAGCTTCAATAGCTCGCGCGGATCGTAGCCTGGACGCCCGGTCTCCGCCGGTTCTGCACGCACAAACTTGAGCTCGAACATGTTGAGCTGTTCTACACATGCCTCGATGACTCGGCATACATGGTCTGCCGGCAGCAGCTCATCCAAAGTCACCGGCAACATCGTGGTTTGTTCCCGCGCTTCCCCTCGAATGTAAGCCATAAAACGAAGACGCCCTCGCTTCCGAGGGCATCTTCTCATCACTTCGTTCTACCGCCTAGTGTTTCGTAACAGACTCGACTCCCGGCGCCTTTTTAGGCAATTCGTGTTCGACTTACTGCGGACATGGTAATGCGGAATGCTTCAGCGTGGTTTCATCCGGAAAACTGAACGCACCGTCGATGGCATTAGATTTTGTTCCCATTTCAAACCATTGCAGCAGGGGAATGATTTGAGGATGATAGGTGAACACTTCATTCCGCTCCTTGAGCTTTAGGGGCACTGTCGCGGTTGGCAGGACCTCGATTGGATCGCCCTCTTCTAGGTTGTTTTGGCATGCCTTCGCATTGGCAGGAACACCTGGGAATTGCCATGACGCTGTCGCGTTGTTCACGAACGGATCGCCGAAAATTTCGGAAACTTCGTGAGACATGGCAGTAACGTCCTGGAATCCGCCTTTAAAGATGCCGGGGGAAATCCAGCTTGCGTATTCGGTAACCCAGCGTGGCTGTGGAAGGACGCTAGGATCGTAAACGTACGTGTGGAATCCAAGCACGCAGCAGCCCGCAGGTTGTCCGGTCTTGTCAATGGAAAATAGATAGGTGTTCGGGAACAGCATGTGGCTTATTGCATTAGTCGTGATGTTGCCCGCCTTAATATCGTTGACTAACTGATTAAACCAGAGATTGTTGAACAAGAGATCGAGCAGCCGAACCCAGTGAGTCCCGTCAGGCAGCGTTCTAACGATGTAGGCCTGCACTGGCTTTATCACATTTCCCGGGAAACGAACGTTCACATGAAACGGGATGTTCATCGTTACGCTGTTCACGATCTGTGGTTTAAGGACGGTGTGCCAGTCCTCGCCCATCACATTGAAGAACTGAGCGCGATGAACGGCATCGGCATATTGGAGATTTTGCCCGGAGCGATAATTGGATTCTTCAAAATTTGGCGAGTCTTCGAACAGATCCGCAAACTTGAAGGGCACGGCGACGTTGAGGCTTCCATCATCGTTCAGCAAACGCAGGCTGACAGTCGTGATCGGGGCTGGAATCACGGTAGTGCCGCCAAGCGCAGGATGATTTCCCACCATCGTGAATGGAAAGAATTTTCCCAAACTGGGACCTGCCTGATTTATGAAAGCTCCTGAAAAAGTCGCGAGACTGTCGAGTCCATCGATGGTGGACACGTCTGAGCGATCGCCTTCGCCTGACGACGAACTCCTTCCTTCCGAGGCATTGCCTGGTCCGCTTCCGCCTGCGGCACTGTTTGAAGCGCCATTTCCGGCTGCGAAGATTGCAGCGGATGAGTCTGCGCCGGCGGGGAAATCAAGAACGGTGGACGAAGTCACGGCCAAGGCTTGAGGCTGTGACGGATCGATAGCGATTGGGGCCACACGCGCATAACTCGGGGAAGACGGAGCCAAAGCTGCCGAAAGGGCGTCGTCACCAGGTGCGGGACTCTGGCCGAGAGTCGTTACTGCGAGGCCAAATATACAAATTAACAACATCAGACAGCGAAGTGGGTTCATCAGGTCTCCTGCCGCTCCAATCCAGAGTAGAAGCTGGCCGCAGTAAGATACGACAGTGTCTCTGGTGTGTAAACAGAGAAGTTAGATGGAATTCTTCAGCGGTTCTTTCGTCCCTAGTGGGTTGCAAAACTCTGCACAATCGTGAAAAGGCGGGTGCACAGAGGCCGTTACGAAACTCTAACTAGGTTTCCACAAGCAACTGATGGGAAGATACCCTCGCGGAAGCGAGGGTATTTTCTTTGGCCTACATTCAAGGCGAAGCGCGCGGGCAGCATACGCTTTTTCCTTCCACGCTTGACGATCTGGTTCCCGCCGATCACGTGTGCCGGGTACTCGAGGCGTTTGTCGGAAAATTGGACTTGGATGGGCTGGGGTTGGTGCGTGCCGAGCCGGCCGAGACAGGGCGACCGGGCTACGATCCGCGCGATCTGCTGAAGCTGTACCTCTACGGGTACCTGCATCAAGTGCGTTCGTCGCGGCGACTGGAAGGCGAGTGCCGGCGCAATGTGGAAGTGATGTGGCTGCTGGGGCGGTTGACGCTGGATTACAAGTCCATCGCCGAGTTTCGGCGGATGCATCGCGAAGCGGTGAGCAAGGCAGGAGCGGAACTGGTGCGGTTGGCGCGCCAGGTGGGAATGGTGAAGGGCGAGTGGATCGCCATCGACGGCTCGAAGTTCCGCGCCGTCAGCAGCGCGGCGGTGGTGCGCGAGCGCGAAGCGGTGAAGCGCTACTTGGACCAGCTAGAGGCGGCCGACGAACACGACACGGTCGTGATCGATGGCAGCGCAGTGGCGGCGGCGTTGGAGAAGCTGAAGAATGATCCGGAGCCGGAGGCGCAGTTCATGCGCATCGCCCCGGGCCACGCACCTGCTTACAACGTGCAAACAGCGGTGGACTCCGAACACGGCATCATCGTAGCGCAACGAGTAACCACCGATGCGGCCGACAATCGCAGCTTGCTGGCGATGGCCGAAGCAGCCAAAGCCGCTCTGGACAACCCAGAAAGACTGAACGTGGTGGCCGACGCAGGTTACTCGAATGGTGAGCAGGCCGAGCGTTGTGAACAGCAAGGCATCCTGCCGCACGCTCCTGCCAACCGCGCCATCAACAACAAGGGCGATGGCACGCTGTTCGACCGCACGCTGTTCGTCTACGACGAAAAGACCGACACCTTTCGCTGCCCGGCGAACCAAACTCTGCATCGCAAGCAGGTGCTATCGCGTAAGAAAAGCGTGATCTATGCGGCACATGAGAAGACCTGTTTGCAGTGCCCGCTGAAGGCGCAATGTACCAGCACGACACGCCGCTTTGTGCAGCGGCACATCCACGACGCAGCGCTGCAGCGGATGAACGCACGAGCAACCGCGCAGGTGATGCGCTTGCGACGAAGCACAGTCGAGCGGCCGTTCGCGCTGCTGAAGTGGGTGATCTTCGGGCATCCGCGCTTCCTGCTCCGCGGACTGTCCGGTGTGCAGATCGAAACCAGCCTCGCAACGATGGCCTACAACCTGAAAACGATGATGCGCGTGGTGGGCGGAAGCAAACTGAACACGATGCTGGCCGCCTAAAGACGAACTAGCGGGTTCTCCCAACTCCACAGGGAAAAGCCAGAAGGCGCCCTGAAATCAGCGCGCCTTCTGTATCCTTAAAGCCCCGAATCGGCCAGTTTCGTAACGGCCTCCACAGAAGGGGTTTGCGCTTTGCAGATGGGTGGCCAGCGCGTTCAAATGCAAAAAGCCGACCTTGTGAAGATATGCCGAAAGAGGCCGCGCCGGGCTTGGAGTAAATCACTATTTTTTCTTTTTACCCGCTGCCTTCTTCACAATCTTTGCCTTCCCTGCCTTTTGAGCTTTTGGTCTTGGTTTAGAAGGCTTCGTCGGGATTGCAGGCCGAGGCTTGGGCGGGAGCAATTTGGCAGGCGGGGCTTTCGTCGCAACTGCAGCAACGACCGGAGGCTTGGCAGCGGCAGCTTCCTTCTTAGCCGCTTTGGCTGGGGGTTTTGCCTCGCTCTTGGCAGATGGAACTCCTTGACTCGAGGACGCAGGTGCTTCGGTAGTGGCGGTAGCGGGAGCGGCCGCTGCCTTGGCAGTTGCCGCCAGTGCCTTTTTCTTCCCACGTCCACGCCTCGTCGGAGTGGGCGGTGCCACGGGCAAGGGCGGCTGATGGGGCTCAAGGAATTTTACGATCTCCGCCTCGGTCTTCAGTTTGCCGTCCAGCATGAGGAAGAACATTTCGTCGAGCAACCGCTGATACACCGGGAGCTCGGGCGTAATGCGCATCTCCGTCATCTTCAGCAGAGGCATCTTCTGGCGGTACTGCGGCCACTTGGTCAGGAAGGCTTTGATCTTCTGTTCGACCGCGGACTGTCGCGTGGTCACGTCGAGAAACAGGATCAGCTCCGGACGCGTATTCATCAGAAGCTTCCACGTGGCTGAAGGCTGGGCATGCTCTTTCGATAACAGCTGTTTCGCTAATGCTTTGGCATCGTCTTCGATGTTTTGCCACTGCTCGACGAAGTGCTGGCGAGGCAGCAGCTTCTGCATGGCCTTGACGTCGCTGTCGGACATCTTCTTCGTCAGAAAGTACATGCGGGCTGCTGCCGGATCAGACTGCACGCCAATGTCGCTTAATTGCTGACGTGTTTTCTGCAGAGCTGTCAGGCCGGCAGTGTCCACCTTGGCGATCGTCCAGGCCGGAAACAGTATCTTCATCCAGCCTTCCTTTTCGAAGGCTTTCATTACCGCGACCGGATCATCTTCGTGTGCGATCTGCTCAATCTCGTAGCCGATAGAACGGCTGGAAATGTTCTCGAGGTAGTTTCCTTCCTTGGCGGCATCGAAACGGGCCTGTGTGCGCTCTTCGAGGGTCCAGTGAAACCGTGTCATGAGCCGGACGGCACGCAGCATGCGCGAGGGCTCTTCCAAAAAAGCGTAGTTCTGGAGGATGCGAAGGTGCTTGGCTTCGAGATCGGCCACACCATTGAAGGGGTCCATCAATAGGCCGCGCGATCCAGGATTGAGCGACAAGCCCATGGCGTTGACGGTAAAGTCGCGACGCCGAAGATCCTCATTGATGGTCTCAAATGTCACTTCGGGCTTTCCCGGTTTGGGATAGCTCTCGGAACGGGCACTCGCAATCTCCGTCCTGACATGATTGGGGAATAGGACATAAAGGATGCGCAGATCCTCGTCGCTGCCTTGAATGATCGCGCCGATCTTCTGCAGGTCTTTCTGCAGCTTAAGTACGTTTCCCTGAACGGTAAAATCGAGATCGCGAATGGGAAAGCCGCTGATGATGTCGCGCACCGCGCCGCCGGTGAGATAGACGTTCATCTCATGCGTGCGAGCGATTTCCTGCACCTGTCCTACGACCTGGAGCTGCGCCGGGGAAAGCCGGCTCTCCATCATGTATATGTAATCAGCCATTGCGGTGTACTTGCTTGTCCCTGGACGGCAGGATGTTCACAGCGAGCCAAAAGCCCAGACTGCCAACCCGGAAGGGCTTACTTTTGGGATTGGCCGGCCCGGATACCGTAAGCCAGTAAGTATCCTCAATTCAGACACTTAGCCTGATTCAGGCTTGAAAGGTCACGGCAAACTTAGAACAATATCATAGCAGTTGACAAGTTGGCTACTGTTGGGCTCGCAACACCACACCTGAGTGGTAAACATGCGAGAATCGCCTTCCGGGCAAGGGTTCAGATGCCATCCACTCATAAGAAAGTTATCGTCCGCAAAATGGACCGCGACACGCTCACAGGCTACGTCGCAGGAAGTCGTTTTGTCTTGGATGGCAAACTCGAACTGCTTACTCAATCCGGGAAGGTAATTTTCATCGATCTTCGCGAGGTGAAGGGCGTTTATTTTGTCCGGGACTTCGGCGATACGGAATCGCTCGGACGCAAGACGTTCACCACTCGCCCACGGAGCGAAGGGTTGTGGGTGCGAATTGAATTCACCGACAACGACGTCCTCGAAGGTCTGATGCCGAATGACCTAACTCTACTCACGGGCGATGGCTACCTGATTATTCCTCCCGACACGCGCTCCAATACGCAACGTATCTTCGTGCCTCGC
>DATLKS010000178.1:0-2538 GCA_035538255.1 Terriglobales bacterium | reverse complement strand
CTTCGCAGGAGAAAAGGACCCTGATGTAATGCGGGCGGCCATTCACGCCATGGGTGTTGGCGGATGTCGGGAGCAGCTTCGCGATCTCTATAGCAAGACCACGGTTCCCGATCTGAAACGCGACATCCTGCACTCGACGATCGTCTCGGGCGATACCCAGCTTCAGGAGAGAGTTGCGTTGAACGATCCCGATCCTGAGCTGCGCAGCCAGGCGATTAAAGACTTTGGAATTTCGGGCGGCAGCAGCGCGACGCTGGTGAAGATCTATGAGAGCAATCAGAGTGCCGAGGTACGCGACGCGGCCATCAAGGCATTATTCATCAAGGGCGACGCACATTCTCTGGTGGAGCTGGCGAAGAAAGAGACCAATCCGGAACTGCGGAAGCAGATCGTCGGCAAGCTCTCCGTCATGGGCAACCGCGAAGCTAACGATTACCTTATGGAGATTCTCAACAAGTAGAGACGAGTCAGTACCGCCCGCGGTAGCGGGTGGGTGAGTGATCTTGACCCGTCTGCTACCGCAGACGGTACTGATGCAACGAGGCCACTATGAAAACAATTCTCATCCTCGCAACCACATTGCTGGTCGGCGCGTCCTCAGCGCAGGTGTCGCTTAAGACCGATCCGACCGAGATGCCGCAGATTAAGAACGCCAAGCTTGAGACTGTAGCAGCGGCGGGCAACCTGCAGCAGCAGGTCGAAGGCTTCGCCTCGCGCCAGAATGGAACTGCATGGATCGGCTATGCAGTGCCGGCGGTAACCTCGCATCGCACCATCTGCTGCTACGACGGTGGCTGGCAGGACCACAACTGCTGCGGCACCTGCCATCTACAGTCTGAGCACAACAACTTCTCGGGCTCGCGCGATGACTGCGACGACGCCGATATGAAGAGCATTGCTGTGCTCTATCGCGTGGAGGAGAAGAAGGTGGATACAATTCGCATCTTCAGCCAGAACTGCTCGATCGACGCCGGCGGACTTCCCGTAACGGTAATTACTGGTGCCGATGCGAAACAGAGCGTTGCTTATCTCAGCACGTTCGTGAGCAAAGACGGCGATTCCCATCTTGGGCGGCGCGCGCTCGATGCCATCGCCGAGCATTCCGATGCTTCAGCCGACGCAGTCTTCGATCGCTTCGTCGCCACCGATTATCCTGAGAGGATTCGCGAGCACGCCGCCTTCTGGCTGGGCATTGCACGCGGCGCACACGGATATGCCACGCTGAAGCGGCTCATCGAGTCCGATTCGGACGACCACTTTCGTGAGAAGCTGACTTTTCCGATCAGTCAGAGCAGCGAACCGCAGGCACAGGATGAGCTGATCCATGTAGCCAAACAGGATTCGAGTTCTCGCG
This sequence comes from Terriglobales bacterium, assembly GCA_035538255.1. Taxonomy (GTDB): domain Bacteria; phylum Acidobacteriota; class Terriglobia; order Terriglobales; family Acidobacteriaceae; genus Gp1-AA112. The sequence goes on along the minus strand of DATLKS010000178.1, from coordinate 1,184 downwards.
TGCGCGGCCAGGCTCTCTTCTGGCTCGCGCAGAAGGCGGGGAAGAAAGTCGCCGGCGTAATCAGCGACTCCATCGATAACGATCCTGACACCGACGTAAAGAAGAAGGCGGTGTTTGCTTTGTCGCAATTACCAGATCACGAAGGCGTGCCAAAGCTGATCGAAGTCGCAAAAAACAACCGGAATCCCGCAGTGAGAAAGCAGGCCGTGTTCTGGCTGGGCCAGTCGAACGATCCCAGAGCGTTGGATTTTATTACAAGCGTGCTGACGCACTAGAAGGCAGGGTTGATTTTTTTCGTTGTGCCTTAGTTGGCAAAGGCGGCGAGCTGCCGGAATTTAGCTCTGCGAAATCTGCGTCGTGGATAGGACGATAATGGCAGGGCCAGAGGCCCAGATGGCCAAATGTCAGCCCACACCGGCAGGTGTGGGAAGAGTGTGGGAGACCGAGCGCCGTAGGCGCGGCATTCATCCAAACACGTATTTTGGATCATAAGGAACACCGGCCTTCTTCAGCAGCGCCAGAAACTCCTGCTCAAAACTTCTCTTCTTGTGATGTTCGCGCTGGTTGCGAATGTATGCCTTTACCGTTTCGATTTGCGACACACTCACGGCAAAAGCTCCGTAGCCTTTCTGCCAATTGAAATCGGCGATGTGTTTTGGCAGAAAACGCGAGGAGTTGGTCTTGAATTTATTGATTTCGTCCGCAAGCGCGATGGTTGGCGGCAAAAGGAAGAACAGATGAGAATGGTTGGGCATGCCGCCGGCAGCGATCAATGGAATCTTATGCTCCTGCGCAATTTCTGCGATGAAGGAATAGAGGCGTTTTTCGAATTCGGGAGGAATAAGATTCTGTCGATTCGAGGTCGTGTAAACGAACCTGGACGTGGTTATTGGAATAGGAGTGGCTCACATGCGGCTCCGGGGTTGGGCATCATAGCACCGCACCTTTAGCACCTTTAGTGCCGCGCTCCGGAGCTCGGTCTCAGCCCCGCTACCCACACCTTTCGGTGTGGGCTGACATTTAGCCATCCGGCCCCATGGGCCTCTCATTTTGATCTTCTCGCGTGCTTCGCTCTCCATCTGCTTTTCGCAGATGCCCCTCCTTCCCCGCCTTGTTGCGAGTCTTGCCTCTGCGACTCTAAACTTTAAGCTCCAGTAAATCAGTCCTTATTCAATCTATTCCGC
>DATLKS010000177.1:0-7512 GCA_035538255.1 Terriglobales bacterium | reverse complement strand
CCTGGTTCCTGAAACAAAATGCTTCATCACATCCTGTTCTTCATTTTCGCGGCGGTCTGTGTGGCGGGAGCGCTTAATTTCCTGTTGCAGCGGCATCCCGTGAACAGCGCGTTATCCCTGATTGTTGTCATGGGATCTCTTGCGCTTCTCTTTCTTCTCTTGGGCGCAGAATTCGTTGCCGCCGTTCAGGTAATCGTCTATGCCGGAGCCGTGATGGTGCTCTTCGTGTTTGTCATCATGCTGCTCAATGCTGGAGAAGAAGAAAAGACGCGCGGCAATAAAGTTGCTCTTGCATTGGGCGTGCCCGGGCTCATCGCCTTCTTCCTGATGATCTGCTGGGCACTGTCCACAGCGCATTCCCAGCTTGGGCAAGTGCACATCGGCGACTTCTATGTACCGACACAAGACCTGGGCATCGCATTATTTCGTGAGTTCCTGCTGCCGTTTGAAGTGACATCGGTCCTGGTTTTGATTGCGATAATGGGCGCGGTCGTGCTCGCCCGGAGGGAGCGCCAATGATTCCACTCTCCTGGTATCTGATCCTCGGAGCGATTCTGTTCGCGATCGGCGTTGCGTCGTTCCTGATCAAACGCAACATCATTACGATCTTCATGTCGATCGAGTTGATGCTAAACGCCGTAAATCTGACGTTTATCGCTTTTGCCAGTCACTGGCATCAGGTGAGCGGACAGGTATTCGTCTTTTTCGTAATGGTCGTCGCGGCAGCTGAGGCAGCAGTGGGATTGGCGATAGTCCTTGCCGTTTTCCGCACGCGTGAGAGTCTGAACGTGGACCAGGTGAACCTGCTCAAGCTATGACCTCGAGTCCCAACTTCTACCTGTGGCTCATCCCGATACTGCCCCTGGTCGGTGCGGCCATCAACGGCATATTTGGAAAGCGTTTTCCACGCAGCCTGGTGGCAGCGATCGCCCTCCTATTCCCGGGTGCGGCTCTTGCCCAGGCTCTTTGGGTCGCAGCCCAATTTGCCAATCTGCCGCAGGCACAGATTCCACACATAGAGCGGCTCTTTCCCTGGATCGAAGTCGGTCAGACGTTCAGAGTCGATTTCGGGTTCTATCTGGACCAGCTCTCCCTGACGATGCTGTTGATCGTGACGGGCGTCGGCTTCCTGATCCACATTTACTCGGTCGGATACATGGCGGAAGAAGGCGGATACTACCGCTTCTTTTCCTATCTGAATCTGTTCATGTTTTTCATGCTCACGCTCGTCCTGGCGCATAGCTATCTGCTGATGTTTGTCGGATGGGAAGGCGTGGGCCTGGCTTCGTATCTGCTAATCGGCTTTTTCTTTCTTAAAGATTCAGCCGCGCAGGCCGGTAAGAAAGCTTTCATCACGAATCGCGTTGGCGATTTTGCTTTTCTTCTCGGAATGTTCGTGCTCATTCAGCACTTCGGGACACTCGATTACGACAAAGTGTTCAAGGCAATTTCATCGCTGCCGGTTGAGACCGGAGTTGGATTTCTAACTGCAACGGCACTGCTGATGATGGTTGGCGCGACCGGCAAATCCGCGCAGATCCCGCTCTACGTCTGGCTGCCGGACGCGATGGAAGGCCCGACTCCCGTATCGGCACTCATCCACGCGGCAACCATGGTCACTGCAGGCATTTACATAATCGCGCGTTCGAACGTCCTATTCCTGCATGCACCCACGGCGCTGCGAGTGGTTGCGATTATCGGAGCACTAACGGCCATCTTCGCCGCGAGCATTGGTTTGGTGCAGACGGACATCAAGCGCGTCCTGGCGTACTCAACCGTCTCGCAGCTCGGATACATGTTCATGGCCTGCGGTGTGGCTGCGTTCTCGGCAGGAATCTTCCACCTCATGACGCACGCCTTCTTCAAGGCTCTGCTCTTCCTAGCTGCTGGATCTGTCATTCACGCGTTAGGCGGCGAGCAGGACATGCGCCACATGGGAGGACTGCGCAAGCTCATTCCCTGGACTTTCTGGACGATGACGATTGCTACCTTCGCTATCGCCGGATTCCCACCGCTCAGCGGCTTCTTCTCGAAAGACGAAATCCTCTGGAAGGCGTTCTCGGATAAAACTCACGGAAGCTGGATATTCTGGCTCATCGGCTGGGTCACTGCGGGCATGACTTCGTTCTACATGTTCCGTTTATGGTTCCTGACCTTCTTCGGCGAACGGCGACAGCCAATCCACAACGAACACGAGGAGCCTACTGGAGCAGTGCACGCGCCGAGTTCTGCTCCTGCTGACGTGGGTCATCAGTCGGGTGTACAGACCGCTCATGCAGGAGCGCAGACGCACGCAGGTCATGGTCACAGCGGACACGTTCACGAGAGCCCATGGGTCATGCTTGGACCGCTGATCGTGCTCGCAATCGGGTCAATCGCAATGGGCTGGGTAGGGATTCCTGAAGCTCTTGGTGGTCACAACAAGTTCGATCAGTTCCTCACTCCCGTTTTTCACACGAGTTCAGAGCCAGTACGCTCGGCCGAGAACTTCAGCACGGAACCGCAGCGTTCCGAGAATCCTGAATCGGAAAAGGGACTTGAGCTGGAGCTTGCCGGAGCATCGGTGGGAGTGGGACTCCTCGGACTTCTGCTTGCTTGGTTTTTCTATCACCGCCGTCCTGAGCTACCCGATCGGATCGCCACCGCGATGCGCGGAGCCTATCGCACGCTGCTGAACAAGTACTGGGTTGACGAGGCTTATTACGCCACATTGGTTAACCCCATCGTCAACGGTTCCCGTAGTGTCCTATGGCGAGGAATCGACGTCGGCGTAATTGACGCACTCGTGAACGGCGCAGGAACAACTTCCAAAGGGATCTCTGGAGTTACGCGTCGAATGCAGTCGGGCAGCATTCGCTCCTATGCGGGATGGGTAGCGCTCGGCGCTGCGTGTGTCGTGGCATTCATGATCTGGATGGGGCTGCGCGCATGAACAATTGGATTCTCACCCTGATCACGTTTGTCCCGCTCGCAGGAGCGATCCTAGTTGCGCTGATGCCGCGCAACGATCGCGTCATCAAATGGACTGCACTCGTCATTTCCATTCTGGCATTTATCCTCTCCCTGCACCTGCCGGTGTATTGGACGAGCGGCACATCGGGATTCCAGTTTTCGATCGATAAGCTTTGGATTGCTCATCCCAACATTCATTATCACCTCGGCGTGGATGGCATCTCCGTCTGGCTCGTCCTCCTGACTACCTTCCTGACACCGTTCTGCGTCCTGATCTCGTGGAAATCAGTGCATGGAGCTGTAAAGGAATTCTTTGTCCTTATGCTCATCCTCGAGACAGCGATGATCGGTGTCTTCGTCGCGCTCGATCTCTTTCTCTTCTACGTCTTTTGGGAAGCGACGCTGATTCCGATGGCGCTGATGATCGGCATGTACGGGCACGAGCGCCGCGTGTACGCCGCTGTCAAATTCTTCTTGTACACGATGGTCGCCTCGGTATTCATGCTGGGCTCGATCATTTGGTTCTACGTTCAGACCAACAGCTTCGATTACATTACGATTCAGAACGCGATTCAAAGTGGTTCAATCCATGGATTCGACCGCGCGGCGGAGTTCCTCTTCTTTGGCTTCTTCATCGCATTCGCGGTGAAGGTTCCTCTTTTCCCGTTCCACACCTGGCTTCCCGATGCTCACGTCGAGGCCCCAACCGCCGGTTCGGTGCTGCTGGCTGGTGTCCTGCTGAAGATGGGGACGTACGGACTGCTCCGCTTCAATGCCACGCTCTTCCCTGCTCAAGCGCACGACCATGCGCCATGGATCAACGTCCTCGCGCTGATTGGGATCGTTTACGGCGCATTGGTCGCGCTGGTGCAGCCGAACATGAAGAAGCTGGTTGCGTACTCTTCCGTCAGTCACCTTGGATTTTGTGTGCTTGGCATCTTCACGTTTACGCAGATGGGAGTCGATGGTGCCGTGTACCAGATGCTGAATCACGGCATCTCGACCGGCGCCCTATTTATGCTGCTGGGCATGCTCTATGAGCGCCGCCACACATATGAGATCAAGGAGTACGGCGGCCTGGCAACGCCGATGCCTGTGTACTCGACGCTGTTTCTAATGATCACGTTGTCGTCTGTCGGACTGCCGCTGATGAACGGCTTCGTGGGCGAGTTCCTGATTCTGAGCGGCGCATTCAGCGCGTGGAAGTGGTACGGAGTCATCGGCACGACGGGAGTCATCTGGAGCGCCGGATATCTTCTGTGGCTTTATCAGCGAACGTTCTATGGAGAGATTCAGCAGCCGGCCAACGCTGGGCTGCGCGATGCAGACCGACGAGAGCGGATCAGCCTGATTCCCTTAGTTGCGATGGCTTTGATTATGGGTGTGGCTTCGCCGCTGTGGATTCGCACGATCGATCCTTCAGTTCAGCAGTCGTTGCGTCCGACCACGGTGAGCGCGGCCTCCGCCCAGAGGTCACACCTACTCACGAGCATGCTAGCCACGAGTAAAGCACATAGATGACTCCCACTCCCGATCTTAGCTACGTTCGTATTCTTCCCGAACTCGTTTTGAGTGTTTGGGGAATCATCGTGATGCTGCTCGAGCCGCTTCTGCCTGCTCGCTCAAGCCGCAAGGCGCTCGGCATCTTTTCCTTTTTGGGGACTTTGGTTGCGATTGCCGCCTCGATTTATCAGGCGAACTATCCTGGTCTGGGATGGTTTGGCATGATTCGCGTCGATGAGTTCAGCATCTTCTTCCATGTTCTCATCTGCGCGATCTCCGGAATCATCATTCTTGCCTCATTCGAATACCTTGAAACGCAGCAGATTCGCGCTGGGGGCGAGTACTACGCTCTAATCCTCTTCGGCACCGTAGGCATGGTACTCATGTCGTCTGCTGTTGAGCTGGTGCTGATCTTCATTGCCCTGGAGATCTCCTCTATTGCCACCTATGTGCTGGCAGGTTTTCGCCGCCGCTACGCCATAAGCACCGAAGCCTCGATCAAGTATTTTCTTCTGGGATCATTCGCGACGGCGTTCTTTCTGTATGGCGTTGCTCTCATGTTTGGCGCAACTGGATCGACCAGTATCTATGCAATTGCCTCTGCGCTCCAGTCTTCAGGAGTTTCGACCGCGCCCGGTGTAACTGCACCTGTGAGTAACGGGCTGGCGTATGTCGCCGTTGCACTGATGTTTGTTGGGATTGGATTCAAAGTCGCTTCAGCGCCCTTCCATGTTTGGACTCCCGACGTTTATGAAGGTGCGCCTGCTCCCGTGGTCGCTTTGATGTCCACTGCTCCCAAAGCTGCCGCCTTTGCGGTGCTGCTGCGTATTCTTTTTGGCGCCGCTATTGGTACAGGGAACGCGTGGTTCTGGCTGGTCTGGATCTCAGCTGCTCTCTCGATGACACTCGGCAATCTCGGTGCTCTGCTGCAAAGCAACGTTAAGCGCATGTTGGCGTATTCCTCGATTGCCCATGCCGGATATCTGCTCGTGGCGTTTGCTGCAGTAATCGCTCCGGCCGCTCGAGAGATAGGTATCACCGCTGCAATTTTCTATGCTGCCTCATATGCGGCTATGAATCTTGGGGCGTTTGCCGTTGTATCTCACTTTGCGCGCAGCGGTGAGCAATATGTAAATCTCGAAGACTATGCGGGACTCGGAAAACGGTCCCCTGTTCTCGCGATAACACTCACGATATTTTTGCTTTCCCTAATCGGGATTCCTGCAACAGGCGGCTTCTTCGCGAAGTTCTATGTCTTCAACGCTGCTCTGCAGAGCAACCTGGTGTGGCTTACGGTAATCGGCCTCATTAACAGTGCAGTTGCAGCCTACTATTACCTGCGGTTGATCGTGGTGATGTACATGTATGAGCCGCACGAAGGAGAAGAGAAACTGCGGTTGAAGGCTGCTCCCGGATTAACTGCAGCTCTCGTGATTACCGCCGTAGTAACCGTCTGGCTCGGAGTCAGTCCCGGCAGCGTGCTCCATTACGCTACTCGCGGCGCAAAAGGACTCCTGCCGGCTCAACAGCAAACTTTCAACCTAGTTCCCTAAGTATTCTGAACACTCTGCTCTGAGCCAACCTGCAATCCGACACTTCAGTTCTAAGTTGCTGAAGGCGGATATAAATGTTCACACGCAGGACTCTGTTTCTTGCGGCGCTGATAGTGGGCTGCTGCACTTTTGGGATTTCGCAAACTACACCGAATGATCAGGGAGCCGCCGCCGCACCGGGCACAGCTCCGGCTGCGCAGGATCCCAAGCAGCCGCAGAACCAACTTCCGCCCGATACGGCCGCTCCACCGCCGACGCCTTCCGCGAAACCAGAATCAGATTCGATTCCTCCGCCCACCGCGACCAGCAGCGAACCGCGTTATCTGAAGGGTGGTACTGACATTCGAGCTACTCTCGATACGCCGCTCTCGACTAAAACATCGAAGGTCGGCGATCGCTTTACCGCCACGGTCACCGCGCCTGTACGCGATTCCATCGGCGACGTAATCGTCCCGATCGGATCAAAGCTGAATGGACAGATCAGCGAATCGGATAACGAGCGCGTAGCCGGCGCCATCAAGGACATGGGCCATCTAAACCTGCGCTTTACTGATATTCAGCTCCCGAACGGAGTAGACATCCCACTGAGCGCAACTCTCATCTCCGTTCACAACTCGAAGCCAACTTCGTCCGCATCCCGTCCGACGAGCAACAGCGCCATTGGGAGCAATCTGGGAATGGCTGGCGCGTTTGGGCCTCCATTGAAAGGATTAGCTGTTGGAAATCTTGCTGGAGGCGGCTACGTGCTCGCAACTAATGGCAAGCAAGTGAATCTTCCGGCGGAATGCGGTTTGAGACTTCGAGTCGATCGCAATACTCCGTTGCCGTAAGAACCAAGGGCAGACAATCAGATTCAACCAGAGCAGGCCTGGCGATATAGCTTGCATTGTTCGAGACGAAACCGCTGCTGGCCGGAATTTGAGCATCCGCCTCTCTCTTACTTCACTCGATGAAGCGATGTTCCCTGTTCCCTGTGACCTGCGCCCTGTTCCTTCCTTTCAAACTGTCGCAGCGGACATAGATCATGTAAAGAACAACGAGAACGTTCACGATGAGCACCGTCCAGCGGACAACGTGATGAGCGTGTTTAGCGACTTCGATGATCTCCCACGGTAAGTATGCGGCGCCCGAAATGATCGCGAACCATTCTGCCCAGGCGCGAGCATGCCACAAGCCGTATGCCTCGGCAAAGCGAATAATCGAGTAAGCAAATGCGACGCATGCCATGGCCACAATTCTGCTGTCATCCACGCGATCGGCCATGTGAATGAACGCCTGCGCGATGCGATGCGCAGGATTCAGGTGCAGAGCCTCAACGATGCTCTCTGCCACATCCCCGATGTCCTTGTGTAGTAGTGTGACCAGTCCGATGCCTCCAATAATCGCGAGAACGCCTTTGAACATTTCCAGTGAGGCAACAGCTCTCAAGCCTGCCAAGTGGTTAGCATGACTCTGATCAGCAGAAGCTTCGGATTGTTCGGGAATAGGCGCTCGGATTACGGTC
>DATLKS010000176.1:0-3422 GCA_035538255.1 Terriglobales bacterium | reverse complement strand
CCGCGCGAGCCGCAGTGACTCCGTCTCCGGAACCGTTCTCGAACATGGCGCTCAGTGTGGGTGAAGACGCTACCGCCATCGGGCTCACTTGGTTTGCCACGCGGCATCCATACTGGTCAGCCGTAATTGCGGTCGCGTTTGTGATTGCCGCAGTTGTAATGATTAGGATGGTTGCGCGCGCAATCGTAGCGCTGCTCCGGCGTGGGCTGTCCTTCTCGCGCCGTCCGGCGGAACCTGAGGTTGCAGAACACGCTCCGCCCGCCGCCTGACGACCTGAGATTGCTAGAATCATCACAGCCAGATACGCAAGAGGACTCTTGCATGCCGTCGCCCTTCACAGACGTCCAGACCGCGCTCGCTGAAGTTCGTGCCGGACGAATGATCGTTGTGGTCGATGATGAAGATCGCGAGAACGAAGGCGATCTCACCATCGCCGCGGAATTCGCGACACCGGAATCGATTAATTTCATGGCGAAACATGGACGCGGCCTGATCTGTCTGGCTCTCACCGAGGAGCGGCTGGATTATCTGCGTCTGGGAATGATGACGACGCACAATACCTCGCAATATGGGACAGCTTTCACCGAAAGCATCGATGCCCGGGAGGGAATCACTACAGGTATCTCGGCATATGACCGAGCCCGCACTATCAAAGTAGCGATTGATCCGGCGAGCCGGCCTTCGGATCTCGTGAAGCCCGGTCATACCTTCCCACTTCGCGCTCGCAAAGGCGGAGTGCTAGTGCGAGCAGGTCAGACTGAAGCCTCAGTGGATCTGGCGCGCATGGCAGGACTTATCCCTGCCGGCGTGATCTGCGAAATTATGAAAGAAGACGGCACTATGGCTCACGTGCCTGATCTTATCGAGTTCTGCAGTCAGCACAACCTGAAGATGCTTACGGTGGCGGAACTCATCCGCTACCGCATGCAGAATGAACGCTACATCCGCCGCATAGGTGAAGGTATCCTGCCCACGCGCTACGGTGAGTTTCGCCTGGTGGCGTACGAATCCGAAGTTGATGGGGGCGAGTCTCACGTGGCTTTGCTCTACGGGGACGCTGGGGAAGGAGACAAACCTGTGCTGGTTCGTGTGCATTCGCATTGTCTCGTAGGAGACGTATTTGGCACTACGCTTTGCGAATGCAGCACAGTTCTGGATCGATCTATGAGGATGATTTCGGACGCGGGGTGTGGCGCGGTCATCTATCTGCACCAAACCGCCAAGGGCTTCAATGTGAGAGAAGCGGTCGAAGGCGCAGCTCTGTCCTTCGAACATGAGAGCCGTGACCGCAAAAATCCTGAGTACCAGCGGAGAACGCAGCGCCAAATAGGATTAGGAGCGCAAATACTCTCCGATCTCAATCTGCGGCGCATCCGCTTGCTCACGAACCATCCTCGCAGAGTTCCAGCACTCGAGGGCTTCGGTATCGAAATTGTCGAGCAGGTGCCGATCTCAGCGCCGACGGCTGTCGCCACCCGAAATCAGACATAATTTCAATTCATGGTCAGTTGGGCTTACATGCCTGGACATCTTCGTCCCTGATAAAAAAGTGGGCCGAGCATTTCTCCGATCCGCAGATCACAGGCGTGATTCCGGCCATCTGACGCCGCGTGATAAGCCCGAGAGTGCCGCACTCCGGACATGACAACACGGCCCAATACGGATCTTCGTTTTTCCCTAATTCGCCTGCATTCTCCAGCACAAAGACGGTACCGGGTTGCATCTGCTCGGGAATCCACTCCGTCAGAATGTTTAGCTCAGCCACCATGGTCACCTCCGCCCAAGGTAGAGGCGCAGAGCCTACTGCGTCTCTACTTCTTCGCTAGAAGTTGCAGATCAGGCGCTACGCCGAAGCCGCAACCGGCGCGTATCGTCCTTGGATTGCTTGCCCTTTTCTCGCAAGCGCCGCACCGCACGGCGCTTGTGTACTTCCGCGTGAATTTCCTGAACGGCATCCGTCAGACAAATCGACAGCAGCGGCTGCTTTGAGTTCTTGAGTAGGTCAACGATCTGCCGATCTGAGTTTTCGAGATAGATACGTTTGCCGTCGGTCAGCAGGTGATATTCGCTACCCGAGGTCACTGTCTCCACAAGCCTCTTGCCCAACTCGCGCTGGAGATACCGCATGACCTGCCGTACACGCTGCAAAGAAAAACTCTTGCGCCGGAGCTCACAAATCACGGCGACTTCGGCAAGATCGTCGAGGCTATACACGCGATTCCGACCACGACGCTGTGGAACCACGATCTTGCGCTCATCCCACCATTGCAACTGGCGTGCAGTAATACCCGTAAGCTCCATTACATCGGCAGAGGTGAAATCCTGCTGCGGAACATTCAGTGCTTCCTCGCTGATGCGTTTCTCACTAACCATCAGTTCAAACATTTATGAATTGAAATGTTTGAAACAAAATACACCCTGAGTGTTGTATGTCAAGTGGGAAATGGTGATCGGTAAGGTGCGAGCACCCTTTTAGCGATAAGAAGTGCTACGGTGCTCAGGTACTATGGGGATGCTCACAGAAGTTCGCTCCTACTCGTGCTCACCCTCCACGATCCGCACCATTCCCTTGTGGCCTATCTGATCTTCCTGGCCAGCTATCTGGTCTTCGCGATCGGGCGCTTTCCTGGAACACGCATCGACCGCTCAGCGGCTGCGGTAATTGGTGCGGCGCTCATGTTCGGTTTCCGCGTGCTTAGTTCGGAGCAGGGGTTGCACAGCATCGATTACGCAACCATCGTTTTGCTGTTCGCCATGATGGTCGTGGTTGCAGGCCTGCACCTTGCGGGCTTCTTCGAGTGGGTGACAGATATCTTCCTCGCCCACGTGAAGCCAGGCTCTCTTCTTCCCATCGTGATCTTCACCAGCGGAATTCTCTCTGCATTTCTGGTGAACGACATAGTGTGTCTGCTGATGGCTCCGCTCGTACTGCAAGTGGCCCGGCACCTGTCCCGCCGCGTGACTCCGTACTTACTTGCGCTCGCCACCGCATCGAATATTGGGAGCACCGCAACCATTACGGGAAATCCACAGAACATTCTCATTGGCTCGATATCGCGGATCTCGTATCTGAACTTCATCGCCCATCTCGGTCCTTTGGCAATCATCGGACTTTTTCTCGATTGGGGGGTCCTCTACTGGATTTATTTCCGCTCTGCACCCGGCCTGCTCTCCCCACCGCCTGAACCGGCCTTCACAAGGCAGCAATCTCACTTGGTATTTCCCGGACTGGTGACCCTGGCAGTTTTAGCTGGTTTTCTTCTGGGGCTGCCTCCTGCGCTGGTGGCGGCGATAGGTGCGGCGATTCTGCTCGTACATCCACGATATCGGTCCCAATTCGTGTATGAGGAGATCGACTGGTCTCTCCTCGTCTTTTTCATCGGATTATTTGTGATCGTCGGTGGTGCACGGGAGGCAGGCAT
>DATLKS010000175.1:0-22735 GCA_035538255.1 Terriglobales bacterium | reverse complement strand
CAAACAAATCGGCAATGTCGAAGAGTTAAAGCGTTTGTTGAAGGAACAGATTGCCGCGATTCTGAATGGATCGTCCAATGTTCCTGTGCGTCAGGTCAATGGCCCTGAGGTGCTCCTGATTGTAGGCGTAAACGGCACCGGCAAAACAACAACTATCGGCAAGCTCGCGAGCCTCTTTCGCAGTCAAGGGAAAACTGTTCTGCTCAGCGCAGCAGACACGTTTCGTGCCGCGGCGATCGAGCAGCTGGAAGTCTGGGGCAATCGCACCGGAGTAGAAGTCATTAAGACCAAGCCAGGCGGAGATCCTTCCGCGGTGCTCTTCGACGCCGTGAGCGCAGCCAAAGCGCGCGGCACCGACTACGTCATCGTCGACACTGCCGGCCGCTTGCACACCAAGCAAAACCTAATGGCCGAGCTGGAGAAGATGCGGCGCACGGCGAAGAAGGTGATTCCCGATGCTCCGCACGAAACCCTCCTTGTGATGGACGCCACCACCGGCCAGAACGGTCTTCAGCAGGCGCGACAGTTTACCCAATCAGCGGGCGTAACCGGAATCGTTCTCACCAAACTCGATGGCACTGCGAAGGGCGGAGTCGTGGTCGCGATTTCGCGCGAGCTGGGTCTCCCTGTTCGCTACGTCGGAGTCGGTGAAAAAGCAGGCGATCTGCTGCCGTTCGATTCGCAATCGTTCGTCGATTCCCTTTTTGAATAAGTCGAATGGCAGCGCAAGATCATGAACGATTCATGCGCCGGGCACTGGAGCTGGCGCAGCAAGGGATCGGACTCGCGTCTCCTAATCCGCACGTGGGTGCGGTGATCGTCAGTCCGGCAGGCGAGATCGCTGGCGAAGGCTTTCACACCTATGACGGCTTAAAACACGCCGAAGTGCTCGCCATCGAACAGGCAGGCGAACGTGCACGCGGCGCCAGTCTCTACTTGAATCTCGAGCCGTGCTCCCACACTGGACGCACAGGACCATGCGCCGATGCGGTAATCCGTGCCGGTATCGCTCGTGTGTACGCCGCAATGAGCGACCCCAATCCTGCCGTTTCGGGAAAAGGATTCGAGCGGCTGCGCGTTGCCGGTATCGAAGTACATTGTGGGTTACAAGAGCAGGAGGCACGCAAGCTCAACGAGGCATTCGCTAAGTACATCGTTCACCGAGTGCCCCTGGTCACCCTTAAGGCCGGTATGACGCTCGATGGCAAGATCGCTCCTCCATATACTCCCCCAAGCGCAGGCGTTGGTCTCGGCGACGCCGCCGCCGGCTGGATCACCAGTGTGGAGGCGCGCGCGCATGTGCAGGAGCTGCGTCATGCTGCCGATGCGATCCTGGTGGGCGTGAACACCGTGATTGCAGACAACCCCCTGCTCACTGACCGCACCGGACTGCCGCGACGGCGTCCGCTGCTGCGCGTGATTAGCGACTCGAAGCTCCGTCTGCCTCTCGATTCGCGTGTAGTAAAAACCGCGAAGAATGACGTTGTTGTCTTCTGCTCATTCGCAGAAGAGAAGAAGCGGCGGGAACTTGAAGATCGAGGAATTCGGGTCGTACAGGTAAGGCTTGGCGCACTCGACGGACGCCCGGATATTGCCGCCGTCATTCAGAAACTGGGAGAACTGGAGATCACGAGCCTGATCATCGAAGGTGGCGCATTTGTGAACTGGACAGCCCTCGCGGCGAATGTAGTTGATAAAGTCTTTCTGTTCTACGCGCCTAAGATCCTGGCCGGCACGGGCTCAGTTCCCTTCGCCAGCGGACCTGGATTCCCGCGCATCAGTGAAGCTGCGCGCGTGCATTCGATCTCGCTGCATCGATTCGGAGAAGATTTTGCGGTAGAGGGTTACATTAAGGATCCATACGCAGACGTCCCATGTTCACAGGCTTGATTCAAGAAACCGGTAGCATTGATTTAATCGAGAATCGCGGCGGCACCACGCGCGTCCGCGTCTCCGTCCCAGGGTTAGCCTTGCGATTGAAAGAGGGTGACAGCATCGCCGTGAGCGGTGTCTGTCTGACGGCATTGTCACCAACAAGCGGTTCGTTCGAGGCCGACCTGGCGCAAGAAACCATTTCTCGTACTTCCCTGTCGCAGCTCGCGCCGGGCCGGATTGTGAATCTGGAACTGCCTGTAGCAGCGGGAACCCCACTCGGCGGACACATTGTCCAAGGGCACGTTGACGGAACCGGAAAGCTGATCTCATTTCGAACCGCAAGCGCCAGCAGCGAAGATCGATGGCTGGAGATCGAGATTCCTGATTCGCTAACGCGCTACGTGGTCGAGAAAGGCTCGATTACCGTTGAAGGCATCAGTCTAACAGTCGCCAAGATTTCCGGTAACCGAGTAACAATCGCCATCATTCCTCACACTTACACAGCCACGAATCTGCACACACTCTCGCCCGGCGATCCGGTAAATATCGAAGTCGACGTGCTGGCGCGCTATGCCGAAAAGCAGCGCAACCATACTGAGCACCGTTGGACGGTGGAGGAGCTGGTCAGCCGAGGCTTTTGATTCCCGACTGACCACGGAGCCACGGAGATGGCAAATTTGTCTTCCTTGGTTGAATCATTGCTGATTCGCCGGTACCTGGCCCAGTCTGAACGGTCTCGCAATTTTCTCCGTGTTCTCCGTGGCTCCGTGGTGAATTTTCTTAGCCAAAATCCTATTGACTTTTTCCCCAATTCGTCGGAGCACAGAAGTGACAACTCAAAACTCGCGAGAGGTCCCAAGGTGGGAAGTCACCATAAAAACATCAGCAAGGCCTCGGGCGGTCAATCGCCTGATCGAACTGCCATTTCTCGCAGGCTCACGCCGGCAACCCGACGGGTTAAAGCCATCAAAGGATGGGTTACCCGACGGGTTTGCATGGGATACCCGATGGGTATAGATGGGATACCCGATGGGTTCAAAATGGGTTTAAATCGTGTAAGTTCCTTTAGATCATGGGTTCAGACGAAAATTTCGATTTTTCGCATACCGCTGATCACAGAATCTGGACATGCAGACGTGGATTTGGCCCCTCGGCCGGATATTTGGCGGAGACATCTGGGTCGCGTGACTTGGCAAGGATGGTCGAGTTTGAGACTACATATGTTTTAAATATTTTCGTGCTGCCATCAAATACCGAGTCGAGGGCGGCCGCATTGACGTTTCGCTAACTTGAATCTCCCGGAGACACCTGCCAATCTACTTACATATGGAGACTCTTGACGGTCATCTGCCGCCACGAACTGTTTCGGAGTCGATCTCCGAAATGGCCGAGGTTGTGCTGCCTAACGATGCCAATCCACTCAATAACCTGCTGGGCGGCCGGCTCATGCACTTCATCGACATTGCCGGAGCAATGGCCGCTCACCGTCACAGCCGGAGCTATGTGGTAACCGCTTCAATGGACCACATCGATTTTCTCGCCCCGGTTCACGTCGGCGATCTGCTGATCCTGCGATCGTCGGTAAACCGGGCGTTTCATACGTCTATGGAAGTAGGCGTGAAGTGCTGGGTGGAAAACTACATCGCAGGCACGCGACGGCATATAGCTTCCGCTTACCTGACTTTTGTCGCCGTCGATAGCCGTGGCCGCCGTGTGCCAGTCCCGCCAGTTGTTCCCGAAACGGAAGAAGAGAAGCAGCGCTTCGAAGACGCTGGACGACGACGCGAGCTGCGCAAACAAGAGCAAGAGCGCAAGAAGGCCAATCAGCTTGCCCGGGGATAAGAAAAAATCTAGCTGGAGTCTCTATGCCTACGCAAGCAGACAAGTGCAGAACCTTTCGCGCACTGCATGAACGCAAGCGCGCATTCATTATTCCTAATCCGTGGGACATCGGTACGGCGCGTCTTCTGCAGTCGCTCGGATTCGAGGCGCTTGCCACAACCAGCGCGGGATTTGCCTTTTCGATCGGAAAATCCGATGGCGCTGTGGGACGCGAAGCTATGTTGGCTCATGCCGCAGCTCTGGCCTCGGCGACAGATCTGCCGCTCAGCGCTGATCTTGAAAACGGTTATGCAGATGGCACTATCGATGTGGCCGAAACCATTCGCCTGGCCGCACAAGCTGGACTCGCAGGCTGCTCGATCGAAGATGTCCCGCAAAGTCGCGAGAAAGCTCCATATGAGCTGTCGCTCGCGGCAGAGCGCATTCGTGCCGCGGCTGAAGCCGCGCATTCTTTACCATTCCCATTCACGTTGACGACGCGCAGCGAGAATTTCATCGTCGGACGACCTGATCTGCACGACACGATTGCGCGTCTCCAGGCATTTCAGGAAGCCGGCGCGGACGTTCTATTTGCACCCGGTCTGAAGAGCAAGCAGGACATCGCTGCGGTGGTCAGTTCGGTGGACCGGCCGCTGAACGTCATTATGGGATTACAAGGAGTTCAACTCAGCCTTGCAGACCTTTCAGATCTCGGCGTCAGGCGCATAAGTGTCGGCAGTGCCCTGACCCGAGCGGCCTTTGGCGCGCTTCTCCGCGCGGCCCAGGAGATGCGAACGCACGGAACTTTTACCTTTGCGGAAGACGCACTAAAGTACGCCGATCTGAACGCGATGTTCGCTTGAGGACGACGCTCAGTGAGAAAAATAGCCGGGGGAATCCAGCTTGTCCAGAAGCTTTCGCGGCAGTTAATCGTTGACGGTTTCGCCGGTATGCGAACGGAGTACGCGGTCCACGGAATAGGGAGCGCGCCGGGCGGGCTCATGATAGTGCCGAACCTGCATCTCTCCGAGAAGTCCAAGCGCCAGAAGCTGGACGCCGGCCACGATGAGCACCGCAGCAAAGACGAGCAGCGGGCCGTGATCGTCCATCACATTAACGTTGTAGAGCAGCTTCTCAGCGGCCAGCCATAGCGCGATCGCCGATCCTGAGATGATGCCCACCCCGCCAAAGGTTCCGAAGAAATGCAGCGGACGAGACAAGTAGCGAAGCAGAAAGCGGATGGTGATCAGGTCGAAGAAGACGCGGAAGGTGCGAGAAATCCCATAATGGGAAGCGCCACGCTCGCGAATGACATTGCGAATCGGGATCTCGCAGATCGACGCGCCGTACCACGATGCCAAAGCGGGAATGAAGCGGTGCAATTCACCATACAGCGGAACCTGATTGATGATCTCGCGCCGGTAGGCTTTGAACGTGGTCCCAAAATCATGGATATCGACGCCGCTGAGCTTTGCCATCAGCCAGTTAGCGCAGCGCGACGGAAAGCGCCGCATGACGAAGTTGTCGATGCGCTCTTTGCGCCACCCGCTGACGATGTCGTAACCCTCACCGATCTTTTCCAGGAACGCGGGAATGTCGTTGGGATCGTGCTGAAGATCGCCGTCCATGGCGATGACATACTCGCCGGTAGCATGATCGAAACCGGCGGCAAGCGCCGACGTCTGCCCGAAATTCCGGCGCAGCTTTACCACAGTAACGCGGCTGTCGATGGCTGCGATCTCGCTGAGGAGGTGGAAGGTCAGATCGGAGCTGCCGTCGTCAACGAAGACCAATTCGAATGTGTCGGAATTGGCCTCCATTACTCCCTTCAGACGGTCGTAGAGAACAGTGACGTTCTCCTGCTCGTTGTGGAAGGGGACAACGATCGAATATCTCGGCATGCTTGAGAGGATTATAGCGGGAGTAGAGCAGTTTACGTCGGATAAATATTGCCCGTTTGCAGTAGGCGGCAGGAGAATTAGCACTGAGCGATAGGTCGACAATCGCCCTGGCACCGATTGCCACTTGCCAGTTGGCAATTGCCGTTTTTACTGCTGCCCTTCCGCTCCTGCCGGGATTGGTTTTAAATCCAGCGTTTCCTGGGCTCCTTCGGCAACGCGAAGACTTTGGCCCTGACTGGCAAAGCCTTTGAGCCACTCCTCGTCTTCGTAAGCGCCTGGCTCGATGTGCTCAAAGGCATAGATGTGATAGCTACCAGGACGCAGACCCTGGAGCTGATATCTGCCGTTCTGGTCAGTTGTAGCCGTGCGAATGGCATCCGCCAGTCCAGCATGCTTTCTATCTGGAGCGGCAACGATCGTGACGCCGGGCGCGGCGGTACCATCGGAGGTAGTCACTGTGCCGCTTACTTTGGCTCCCAGGGCGAATACCAGATCGAGATTCCGGCTGGTCGCGACGCTGAATCCTTTCTCGAGCACATCGTCGCGACCCGCGGTAGCAGATTTAAGGTACATGCCGGGCGGCGCTCCGTAGGCGGAGATCCGGTATCGCTCATCGGGCGCGGCTTGCAGAGAGAATGTTCCATCGTCTTTAACCTGGGCGTAGGCGCCACGCATGAAGTTCGACATGTCTTCAGGAGAAAGCGAGACATTAATGCCTGTGAGCTTCGGAGCCGGACTGACTTCGAAGCTAACACGCCCATTTACGTCAACCTTCTGTGCCAAAGAGACGATCAGCCCCTGGATATCGCCTTCGCGAACATCCACTTCTACCTTGGCGCTGGCGGAGGCCTTATCCTCCTGTTGCTGAGCAATCAAGTTATAAGAGCCGGGCAGCACCTGCCTGAACGTAAAAGTGTTGTCCTCTCGGAGAGAGGTGTTGATTCCTGGACCAAGCGCAAACTCGCCCTCTCCGCGCCTCATCAGCATGAGCCAAGTACCTCGGCCCGAGGTACCTTGCAATCCTCCGACTACGCGTCCGCTCACACTGTACGAACGCTGCGGACTCATGGAGAAATCAACGTGCAATTCGTCGCCCCCTCGTACGCTGAGCGGCGCTGCCTGACTGGCATCGACCACATTCGGATAAAAGACAGGAGGATAGGAGGTGGTTTCTGAAGGAGCGGAGGAATCCACAGGTTCACCCGGCGCCACGAAACCAAAGCCGCGCAAAGTCGCGCGTACATAGACTTGGCCGGGCCGGATGCCGAAAATCCGGTATTCGCCGCGATCGTCGCTCATGGCGTTTCCAACCGGTACCAGGCGTCGACGACCTTGCAAGTAACGGAACTGGAGCGCCTGCACCTGCGCTCGGGCCAATGGTTCGGAGTCCTCGTCCGCGACGCGGCCGGTGATTACTCCGCCCTGGATCATACGGAAAATAATGTCGGTGAGCTTCTGTCCCGCCGTGAGCGAAATCGTCGTGCCCCGGTCCTCCCCGCTTCTTTGTCCGTATACCTGACTGACATATCCGTTACGCTGGGCTGACAATACGTAACTCCCAGCGTCGAGGTTTTGAAGCAGGAAACGTCCTTCGGAATTGCTGACTGCCGTTGCGCCGCTGCGTCCGCCGCGCTCGGCCTGCCGCGCAGTTACCCATGCTTTCTTGAGCGGCTGGCCAGTGTCAGAATCGAGGATTT
The DNA here is from genome assembly GCA_035538255.1 of Terriglobales bacterium. Taxonomy (GTDB): domain Bacteria; phylum Acidobacteriota; class Terriglobia; order Terriglobales; family Acidobacteriaceae; genus Gp1-AA112. Next base: position 15,441 of record DATLKS010000175.1, on the reverse strand, counting down.
GTCCGGCAATTTCGGCTTTCTGCGCGTCAGCCTTAGACACAGCGGCGGATTCGCCCGATGGGATTTGGTCTTGCGGGTAGCAGCTTCCGACTAATAGAAAGAGGATTGTTGTAACGCAAAAAAGTGCAACTGGTCTGCGCATCGAATACCTTTAACAATACGAACAATACGAACGCTGGCGTCCGAAGAAATTGTATGCGAAGCTCTGAGCCTAAAAACGGGCCAGATGAGAAGCCGCACTCCAATCGGGAGAGAGTCTTCGATCTGCTGATTGCCTGTTTCGCTGTTCTCCTTACTTCGCCGCTGATGTTGATAGTTGCTCTATGCCTAAGAATCGTCCTGGGCAAACCCGTCCTGTTTTGTCAGGAGCGCCCTGGTTTGCATGGCCGACGGTTTACGATTTTCAAGTTTCGAACGATGCGCGGCGGCGAACCAGGCGCACCCGATGAATTGCGCATGACCAGCTTCGGCGTGTTCCTGCGCCGGGCCAGCCTTGATGAGCTTCCCGAGCTCTGGAATGTGCTGCACGGCGAGATGAGTAGGGCCTCGTCCGCTGCTGATGCACTACTTGGAGCGCTATTCGCCAGAACAGATGCGCCGGTACGAAGTCTTACCTGGAATTACAGGATGGGCGCAAGTAAACGGACGCAACGCGATCTCCTAGGAAGAAAACGCATGCTTTCTTGCTACAGGGATGTCAGGGAACGTTGCGGCCGAGAGGTGGACCAAGTCGCTACTTATCGAAGCGGCAGCGCGTCTGCTGCCCACGATCACTTGCGAACAACTTGCCGGCTTGTTCGCAGCGAGCCAAATCATGGTCTCACCGAGTTCGCATGACGGAACTCCCAACACGCTGCTCGAGGCGATGGCGTGTGGTTGTTTGCCCGTGGTGGGTGACGTCGCTTCGTTGCATGAATGGATCGAGGATGGCAAGAACGGCCCCTTGTGCGATGAATCTAATCCGAATTCTTTGGCCAAGCGTATTGTGAGAGCAATAAAAGATCCCGACTTGCGCGTAGATGCCGCCGAGATCAACCGCAATCTGGTGTGCGCGCATGCGGAGCGAAGCAAGGTCATGGCCGAGGCAGAAACTCTCTACCGCGAAGTTCTCGTTTCACACCGAGCGTTGCCTCTGGCCAGAAAGCGAAGCATTTCACCATTGATCCATTCCCTTCGGTAATTTGCTTGTTTACTGAGAACAGGCGACTATCCGCCAGCATTAAATAAGAACTCCCCTTTGTCCCATCATTTGCGACTGTTATTTCGTGGGCTTTCCCCGAGTGGCCCAAGCAGCGCGCGTGTTTCCACGTAGTGAGCGCGCCACAAGTCACGGTACTTAGGTAACCGAATGGGCCCGGTATCTCACAACAGGACAGTTCAGAGCGGTTTGTGACCGCTTAGGAGTTCAAAGAACCAGCCTTCAGGCAAAGCAGTTGCGCTGGGCTTTGAGGAGGAGTTGGAGTCATGAAAGTTCTCCGGCAGTTCGCTTTTGGAACCATCGCGATGTTGATCGTGATGTCCTGGGCAGCGAAGTCGTTCGCCGCCGATCCACCATCACGTGTGGCCCGTCTTAATTACATCAGCGGCCAAGTCTCCATGCAGCCGGGCGGGGTCAACGATTGGGCGGCTGCGACCATCAACCGTCCAATGACCACGGCTGACCGCCTGTGGACGGACAAGGACTCGCGCGCGGAACTGCATCTTGGCAGCGCCGCGTTGCGCATGGACAGCGAGACCAGCCTTACTCTCACCAATCTCAGTGACAACACAGTTCAACTTGAGCTCGATGAAGGCGTGCTGAACTTACAGGTCGCCCGCATGTTCAATGGGGAGATCTACGAGGTGGACACTCCCAATGCAGCGTTCACGGTATTGAAGCCCGGAGATTATCGCTTTGACGTCGATTCTCACGGCGATACCACTTTAATCACGGTTTGGAGAGGCAAAGGTGTTGCGACCGGAGATGGACAGGCAGTCCGCGTTGAGTCGCACCATCAGGCTCGATTCATGGGTGGGATGTCGTTGCAACACGCAATGTACAAGGCTCCGAGACCCGACGGCTTCGACGAATGGTGCCAAGTACGCGCAGAGCGCGAAAGCCGTGCCGTTTCGGTACGATATGTATCGCCTGACGTAGTTGGATATGAGGACCTTGACGAATATGGTTACTGGCGAGAGGTCCCGAGCTACGGTGCAGTCTGGTTCCCGACCAGGGTCGAAGTGGGATGGGCGCCATACCGCAACGGCCACTGGGCGTGGATTGAGCCTTGGGGCTGGACATGGGTCGATGATGCCCCCTGGGGATTTGCGCCGTTCCATTATGGGCGTTGGGTGTCGGTCACTGGAGCGTGGGCATGGGTGCCTGGACCTGTGAACGTTCGTCCTTGCTACGCTCCTGCGCTGGTTGCATGGGTAGGCAGCAGCGGAGCCGGTATCGGGTGGTTCCCGCTCGGATACGGCGAACCTTACATTCCGTCTTATCACGTCAGTAGAAACTATTTTCAGACTGTAAACGTCAGCAATACCCGCATCACGAACATCACGTACGTTACGAATAACTACTACAACGTCGAGAACGTTCGTATTACCAACATCCATTACGTAAACCAGACCAACGCTATCACGGTTGTGAACAACGACGTACTCGTGAACTCTCGTCGAGTCGATCGCGATGTCTTTATCGATCGCGACCGGGACTGGCACGATCATCATGATGCATGGGTAACGGCAGGTCCTCCTGTCGCGCCCTCGCACCGCGCCGTTCTGGGAATCCACTCTGATCGTGGCGCGCCAGAACCTCCGGCACAGATTCTTAATCGCCGAGTGGTGGTGAACGTGAAGCCGCCCGAGCGTCCGGTACCGTTTGACGATAAGCGCGCAAATATCGAGGATCATCACGGACGTCCGCTCGATAACACCGAAGAAGATCAACTGCGCAGGAGGATACCAGCCCAGGCGCGCCCGGATCCGTCCAATTATGGGAATCGGCAGGCGCAAGCTCCTCCTGACCGCTGGCACGGCTCGCAGGCCTCGGACGATCATCGTTCCGATAGCCGCGATCAACGCAACTCAGTTACAGACGAGCAGCGGGATTATTCCTCTCATGTCCATCGTCCGCCGCAGCGAGGTGCCGATGACCGCGGACAACCTGCGGCAACCGGAGGCAACTATCCCGATCCTCGCCCACGCGGCCAGAATCCAGACGGTGACGACAATCGACAACAGCATACCGACTCTGCGGACAACGCGCCGTACAGAAATCCCAACTCGAATCGCCAGCCTGACGATTTCGGTGGGCGACAGTTCCCGCATCCGCCAAACCATGGTGAGAGCGATCATGGGCAACAGGCTGTGAGCAGAGGCAACAGCCCGGATCCGCGTCAACGCGGTGAGAATCCGAACGGCAACAACGGCGAAGGGCAGCGCGCGGATTCCGCCGACAACTCACAGTATCGGAACCCCAATTCGAACCGCCAGCAGCCCGACAGCGCTTCTGCCAGAGGAGAGTTTTCCCATCCGCCGCAGGTTGGTCCTGATCGCAACGCAGCGATGCCGCCCCAGCAGGGAGAAGGAACGTCTAATGCGGATCGCTCTGGACGCAACGCTCCTCAGCAGCCTGTGCAGGCGATGGAATCGCTGCACGACCGGCGTCCTAATCCGGGAATCGACCGGCAGGTTCCGCAGCCGCCCTACACTAGCCACAGCGTAGGATCGGATCCGGCGCAGCCAGCGGTGCACCAGGCAACACAGCAACCAGAGCGTGAGTTCAACGCTCCACGTCCGCCGATGCAACAGGCACAGCCTACCGACGGAAGACGTGACAATTCCGGCGCTGACCGGGACGTTCCGCATCCCTCATATCAGGCTCCTCATCCGTCATACAACGACCGAGGCAGCCCCGCCGCGCCACCGCAGCAGGTGGAGCGCTCAATGCCGCGGCCACCGCAGGTGGACCACGATGACTCGCGCCCTCCAGCGCCAGTGCAGCGTGCGTCCGAGCCGCCGCGCTCCGCACCAACCGAGTCACATGGATCGACAAATAACTCAGGCTCAAACGGCAACTCCCATGCCGCTGCCCAGTATCAGGAGCGCGATCATGGAAAGCCGCAGGACCACTGATGCTCACGCCTAACCCGGCGAGCTAAACGGTGGACAGGGCGCGGGAACTTCCGCGCCCTTCTACTTCGTCCATGGCACGCTGGCGCTGAAACCGAGCCTGACACGATTCACGTCTCTAACGCAGGCTAATCGGCCATCCGTCCTGTGAAGAATAGATACGGCCGAAAATAAACAAGCCGGGCCACGTGCACCCGGCTAGTTTGCTTATGTGTACGTGAACTATTGTTGATCGCTTCCGCCGCCCTTGGCACCGGTGATTGGGTCGAGGAAGAGCTTGTTAGCGCCACCGACTGGTCCTTCAGGCGCAAAGGCGAACATATTCAGCAGCGTACCCGCCTTGGTGTCCATGGAGAAGTTGCCGATCTTTCCCGTCTGCCAATTGTCTTCGATGAAGCGCAGGATCGACGTCTGGTCGGTCACGGTGTGATCCACGAAGTTCGATTTGGCGTACGGCGAGATCACCAGCAAGGGTTGACGTGGCCCGTAACCGCAGCGGTCCTGATACCCGCCGAGGGTGTGCTGCGGGTCTGCGCGCTGCACACCGCAGTCCGCACCTCTGAGCGCGTCCAGCGTCGCGTCCTGCGACTGGTTCACAATGGGACTCATCGCATGGTCATACCAGCCGTCAGAATCGTCGTAGGCGATGATCACTGCTGTGTCATGCCAAAATGGCGTGCGCTCAAGCCGGTTGATGGTATTCACCAGGAATTCCTGCTCATCCAGCGGATCTGAATACCCGGCGTGTCCGTCCTGATATGCCTGCGCCTTGAGGAAGCTGACCGCCGGCATGTTGCCTGCGTCCACCGCTGCCCAGAAATCCGTCAAGTCATATTGATGGTTGGCCTGGTCGGTGTAGCCAATACTAGCAACCGAACTCGGCGGCAGATGCGCGGGATTCGCAGTCGACGCGTAGTACTGGAAGGGCTCGTGGTGCGGGATGTAATCGTTACTAATCACGCCCGCCCTGTTCTTGTGCTGCACCGTGCAGGTAGCTTTACCGGGGGCTTCACGGAAGCCTCCCTGAAACCATCCCCAAGTGACTCCTTTGTCGTTGAGCAGGTCGCCGATGTTCCTGTTCTTGGTGTCCGTCGACGTGGTGTTGTCGCGTGTGTCACAGATGTCGCCGGTGGGCTGCGGATCCGAGAACACGCTACCGAAGGCACTGACCTCGGGTGAGGTGGTTGCGAAGCCATGCGTTTGGCCGGAAACAAGATTTAGCGCACCCACCGTTGAAGGTCCAAATCCCGTGCTGTAGGAGTTGTCGTTCATGGCAAACGTCTGCGCGTAATTCCACATTGCGGTGACGGTGTTGCCGTCGTAGTAGCCCATCACTTGGCCGCCGGGTTCGCCGCTGGGGCCGCTCCCGTGTCCGGTCTTCTCCACGAACATGTCCATCAGTCCGTGATCGAACGCCTGCTGCTCATGCGTATAGCCGTGGTCTTGCGAGTTGGTTTCGTACTGCTCATGCGAAAAGCGGAAGGGCTGTACCGAATTGGGATTGTTCGGTGCGAGCAGCGATTCGTCCAGTCCATTGACGGTCGGCGTTTCCTTTGCCGTGTAGAACGGTGTGCCATCCGTGTTCGCTGCGTTGGGGTAAGTTGCAAAGTAGTGATCGAACGAGACATTTTCCTGGAAAATGACCACTACGTGCTTGATCGGAGTAGTCGTCGCATAATCCTGCTGCTGCCCCGTAGCAGCCTGAAGGCTGGAACCGAGCAGAGCCGCAATGGTCGTGAGCGCCGCGCCTTGGTGCAGCACGTGCCGCATGTGTGAAAGCAAACGCATCGAAAATCTCCTCAAATCAGGTATGCGCACTTGCGCATCCCCGAATCTAGGAGAGCCGCATTAACGTCGCGTTGGTCATGAATGAAACGTTTGTAAACTTCGAGAGCTGCTCATCGAGACTGAACTCCGAATTTTCGAAAGCGAGAGATTAACGACAGGATTCAGGACAGCGACACTCACTTTTGGGAAATCTTCTCCCAAAACAGACAAATCGAAGAAGAAAAGCAAAAGCCCGCCAACAAAGGCGGGCTGAGTGAACAGTTGAACGATCGCGGTTACAGGCCGGGATTGCTGCCGTTAAGTTGCTCACTTTGTTTCTTCTTGGCTGCTTCCCACTGCTTGAGCAATTCGGTGCGATGATTGCGCAAGTCGAGACCGGAGCGAACCGTCGGATACGGCATATTGCCCATGATTCCCTTCCAGAGAACCCGGTTGAAAGCTTCGGCGTCGATGCGATCTGCATCGTGAAAGTCGAAGCCTTTCAAGTTCTCAGCCCACCAGGCCGCATCGTGGAGTTCCGGTAGCTTCGGGGTGATTCTCACGTTAGAAGTTTTACAGGCAGGCACGAGATTCGGGTCAACGGGAGCGGCGCACAGATTCCCCGGGATGATTGCGGAGTAGGCTGTGAAATCCGGTGTCCGCGTAAAAACATCGGCCATGGCGGCCGCGTTTGCATCGCTCTGGTTAAGGTGAGCAATGCCCAATAGGTCCTCAATAGTGCGCAGCACGTTTACGGTGTTGTAGTTGGTGGAGATGGTCACACCACGCTTGCTGTACGGCGAGATGGCATAGACAAGAGATCGATGAGAATCGACGTGATCGCCGCCGCTTTGCGAATCGTCCTCAAGAATGAAGATTGCCGTGCTGTGCCAGTACGGCGAGTGGCTAATGGTATCGATGACTTTGCCGATCGCGTAGTCGTTGTCGGACATTTGCAGCGACGGCGTCTTCAGGCCGGCAATTGCAGTACCAGTACTGCCGAAGTGGTCGTGCGGCAGACGCAGAAGGGTGAGAGCGGGAAGGCCATTTGCGACCATATCTCGAGCCCACTCGTTATATAGGTAGGTGTCCGCATTGTTCATGTCAAATCCGCGGAAGTAGATGTCTGTCTTGTCCCGCAGCGCTGGAGCAAGCGGCACGCCTTGCGGCATGTGCGAGGCGAATGGTGTGGGAGAAATCGGAAGATAAGTCTTGAGGACCGGATCGGGCTTGGTCGGATCCTTCTGCGAGGTGATGTAATAGGCCTGATCGACAAAGAAGCCATAGTTGCGTACCGTCTTGTTCGCGCGCAGGGCTGAATCCCATAGATGGCCGCCTACCGCATCCGCATCCAAATCATCAGCACCGGACGGATAGCTCACATTCTTCGCTCCCGGCAGTATGGCAGAGCTGCCTGACGGGTCGAGAAGTGTGGTGAGACGCACGGTAAATTGACTCGGAGATGGGTCGGACTCAGGCAAGGCGGTACCGATGAGACGGCTGGTGCCTTCAGTGTCATACGTGACCCCGTTACCGCCATTGCCGTAGTTCACGGCTATGGTTTTCTCGTTGTAGTCCGTGGTTTCTGCGTAGGTGGACCAGCCCCATCCGTCACCACTTACCTGACCCGAGTCGTAGAAGTTATCCAGTAGACCGAAGGTCATCGCCAGGCTGTGATGGTTGGGAGACACCGCCTGTGGATACTGAGTTAATGTTGGGTCGCCGTTGCCCCGCGGCAGATCCCCAAGAACCTGATCGTAGGTCTTGTTTTCTTTGACGATATAAATCACGTGCTCGATTTTGTTGAGCAGAAAGGTCATCATCGGATCAGTGCGGCGATTGATGATTCCATTATTCTCGTCCACCTGCCGGGAAAGCTCTTCGAGAGCTTGGTGATCCGGAACGGGAATGATGTTCATTTGTGCTTTTGCTAGCGGCCACGATCTGGTTTGTAGAAATGTGGGATTAGGAGCAGGGCCATTCGCCGGATTAGGCCTAGTGTTGCTCTTGAAGGTGCAGACGTAGAGCCTCTCTGCTGTCTTTGCGCCACCTTCTTCATTATCTATTTCTCGTTCATTGCCGGCTTCGACCGCCGTTGTACCTTGTGCTCGGCTGACCGACACTGACGTTGGATACCAGCCGGTGGGAATGCGACCCAGAACACGTCTGCTATGCAGGTCCACTACAGCTACTGCGTTCTCAAATCCCAAGGTTACATACAACGTTCTTTCATCGGCACTCAGTGCTGCCGAATTTGCATTTGCGCCCTTGAATTTGTCTCCGGGCCTGGATAAAGAAATGGTTTCGAGCACTGCATTAGATGAGGCGGAGATCACCGACACGCTGTCGCTGTTACCATTCACGACATACAACGTGCGTTGATCTTTTGAAAGCACCATGCGGTTTGGCTGATCGCCGACGGGCATCGAAGTAAAGTTTCCGCTGGCGATATCCACGATCATCACCTGGTCGTCTCGCTGGCTGGTAACAAAAGCAGTCTTGGCCGAGCCGTCGTCATTGCTGAGCACGACGACGTCGTATGGAAACTCACCTTGAGCGACCGTCGCACCCGGTGTAAAGAATTTGATCTCGCGGGTCACGGCGCGAGTTGCAGTGTCGACCACGGAGATCGAGTCGTTTTCAAAATTAGCGGCCACCAGGGTTTTGCCATCTCGACTTAGTGCCAATCCGGACACGACCGCACCACCGACGATCAGAGAGCTGCCACCGAAGGTGACTGCTTGGGCAGCTTTTGTACCCTTCAATATGGAGCCGTCGTAATTGGGGAACGGCGCATTTTGATTTGTGTTGTGACCAAGAAGTATGAAGGGAGTATCCGGGACGAAGAGCGCACCCGAGGACTTGTAAACGTACACTCGATCGTCCTGACCACCCGAGACGTAGAAGCGCGCGCCAGCCGGAGCCCATGCCAGTCCGCTATAAGTGCTGGGAATGTTGATCTGCTGCAGCTTGCTGATGGTTCCATCGCTGTTGATGGCGTAAACAAAAACCCACTCCGACAATGTGGTCGTGCCGACCGCAGCACCTGTTTTTGGATCAAGGGTCGGAAATTTGACAGAGGTTCCATCGGGAAGCCTGTTGCCTCTATTCCATCCGCTGGTGAGAACGAGCAAGGTCTTCCCATCAGGACTCAGCGCAGTGTTGACCGCTTCGGCGGCATCAGCATCGCCATCGGCGCGAAGGCCGGTGGACAGGATCTGAATCGTGGATCCGGGAGCTGACGTCGGTGTGATGACTTGCCCGGTTGGAAGAATCGATCCGTTGCTGTAGTTTCCTACGGGCAGTGTTGTATGACCGCTACCCGGAAGCGTCTGCGCCACCGTCAGGCCGGGTGCCAACACGAGCAGAACGCTACTTAATAGAGGGTTTAAACCTTTTGCCACGAATGCCTCCAATATCAGAGTGAACGAAACGAAACGTAAGTGCTATTGAAAGGTTTGCGAGAGAGCACCACAGAAATCCAGAGACCCACACGCTAAGCGCTTGAGATCAATTCGCAATGAAGGTTAGGTGAATATCTTGTTTCGGCAAACCGCTCGCAGTGGATGAAAGTCGGGCGAGACCGCGATCGCTGCTCCCTTTCGGCGCAGCACTGATTGAAGAACCTGGCGAGTCGGGGACCGGTAAACCAAGGACCGTTCTAGAATGGGAAGGCGCCTGAGCCAATCCCTGCCTCTCGCGTAGTGGCTGCAAAAACGACTAAGAAAGAAGTTTCAAATTCCTTCTAAGTCTATTCCTCCAGGGACGCCGTCATCGGTTGCAAGACGGCGGCTCGGCCTGCTTCGGAAGTGGAAGACGAGACGGCTTGCTTCGAAGGGCTTCCCCGTTACTCGAACCCCTAAAATGTTCGATTCCGGACAAACTTCCCCCACTCGCGAACAGCTCCTACCGGCTGATCGCCAGTAAGTCTCTTTATTTCTAACGAGCAAACGGCAGAACAATTGCATTCTCAGAAGTAATATTCCATCACCAACGTAAGTCTACGCACGTAACAGCGAAATGCGTTCGGCGGATCCAACAGTAATAGGCCGAGAACGCTAAGAGGTCGCGAACGACTCCAGGCAAGGTTAGAGCCTGAGAGCTGGAAGCACGGAGCCCAATGATGCCATTTATGAGCAATGTCCTGTTTGGCGTGCGCATGTTGCGCAAGAGTCCGGGATTCACGATTGTTGCCGTGCTTACGCTGGCACTTGGAATCGGTGCCAACACCACGATTTTTAGCCTCGTGAACTGGCTGTTGTTGCGGCCGATGCCAGTGGCGCATCCGGAACAGATGACCGTCCTCGCCTTTCGCCAGCGGCAGGGCAGTTCACAAACACAGTTTTCAGTTCCAGACTATCGCGTTATCCGCGCGCAGACGGCCAATGTCTTCTCCGACCTCGCCGGATACCAAATCGGCATCGACGGATTCAGCACCAACGGAAGAGCAGACCGGCTTATGACGTATTACGTGACCGGAAACTTCTTCAGCATGCTGAAGATGCAGGCTGCGCTAGGACGTCTTTTCCTGCCGGACGAAGGCGAGAACATCGATTCCGATCACGTGATCGTTCTCGCATATGCATATTGGCAACAACGATTTGCCGGCCAGCCCGACATCATAGGCCAGAAGGTTTCCCTCAATGGGAAGCCCTTTACCATCGTCGGCGTCGCTCCCAAGGACTTTTATGGGCCCTATCCCATTCTGGAAGCCCAAGCCTATCTACCTCTGGGCATGAACACGGTTGAAGGCACGCCGCGCGACTTCATGGAGAACCGCGGGATGCGTCAGGTGGTCCTGTTAGGCCGGCTTCGCGATGGGGTCACTCTTCAGCAGGCGAATGCCTCTCTTGGCATAATTGCGCAGCACCTGGCGGCCGACTTTCCAGACTTCGATAAAGAGATCGAGATTCGCGCATATGCCGAGGTCCACTCGCGACCGCAGCCCGATCCCAACAATGGCGTTGCCATCATCGCCGGGTTATTTCTGGGGCTCGCGGCCATGGTCCTCTTGTTGGCGTGCATGAACGTTGCCAACATCCTGTTGGTTCGGGCTACAGTGCGCGAACGTGAAGTTGCGATCCGGGCTGCGCTCGGAGCTTCTCGACGGCGGCTGGTCCAGCAACTGCTCACCGAGAGCATTCTTCTTGCTGTGCTCGGTGGACTCGCCGGAATCATGCTCGGATATGGCGGAAGCTCGGTGCTAGGCTCGTTGAATCTGCAGACGGACTTACCCATCCATCTCGATTTCGGATTAGACTGGCGCGTCTTCGGATATGCATTCTCTGCAGCATTGATTACTGGGATCGTCGTGGGAATCGTTCCGGCGGTGCGCGCCTCGCGTGGGAATCTGAATGCCGTATTGCACCAGAGCGGACGCGGCGTCGCTGGTGGCAGAACCCGCTTGCGGACAGCTTTGGTTGCCGTGCAGGTGGGTGGCTCGCTTGTGCTGCTGATCGTTGCCGGACTGTTTACCCGCAGTCTGGAAAAAGCTCAGCGCACCGATTTGGGATTCGATCCGCATAACGTTGTTAACTTCATCATGGATCCAAGCGAGCTTGGCTACAAGCCGGAACAGACGCTCCAGTTCTACCGTGACCTGCTTTCGCGCGTCCGCCAACTCGGCGGTGTGGAGACCGTAGCCACCGCGAGCAGCGCGCCCATGGGCTACTATGGCAACGGCGATACACTCGTTATCGATGGATATCAGCCGCCTCCCGGCGAACCTGCACCCGGCTCGCAGTACGAACTAATTGCGGGCGATTACTTTGAAACCATGAAAATTCCGCTGCTTAGCGGAAGAACCTTCAAGGATTCTGATAACGATAAGTCGGCTTATGTAGCCATTGTGAATGAAGCGGTGGCGAAGAAGTACTGGCCGAACCAAGACGCGATCGGCCGTCACTTCCGCATGGTCAGCGATGCCAAACACTCCATTGAAATAGTTGGTGTGGCGAAGAACGCGCGCTACAGCCTGGGGAGTGCGGCAATCGGGAATAACTTCTACATGCCATTGGCTCAGCACGCAGCGCTCGGCAGCCTGCAGGTATTGCAGGTGCGTACGCTTGGCGATCCGGCGAGCATGATTCCTGAGATCGAGCGCACCATACACACTCTCGCTCCCGATCTTCCGGTCTTCGACGTAAAGACCACGACGCAATCCTTGTACACGCTGAACGGATTGCTGATGTTCCAACTCGGCGCCAGCCTGGCTGCCGTGCTGGGAGGCCTCGGGCTGGTTTTGTCAGTGATTGGCCTGTACGGCGTGATCTCGTATTCGGTGAGCCAGCGCACTCAGGAAATCGGCATTCGCAGTGCGCTGGGAGCACAACCAGGTTCTATTCTGGGTCTCGTATTGCGCCAGGGAGTCGTCATCGTGGCCGCAGGCCTGGCGCTGGGGCCTGGCGCTGGGGCTTGTCTGCGCGTTAGGCAGCGCTAAGCTCGTGGGCAAATTCCTGGTGGTCAGCGGCTTCGACCCTATGACATACGTCATCGTGTCACTCGCCCTGACGCTGGTAGCTCTCGCAGCATGCTATCTGCCGGCCCTCCGGAGCACGCGAGTCAATCCCATAGTGGCACTGCGCCACGAGTGAAGTTCTCACGATTGACAACATGACTTTTCGGCGTGCCTTCGTGAGGAAAGCAAAAGGTGCTTACACAGTGCCGTACTTCACCGAGCCGGCGGAATCAGCGGCAGCAGGATCTGCGATGGATGCTGCGCGTCGTGATACACGGTATTCGTCGCAATTGCCCAGCGACGATTGTCGTTGAGTGGCTCCCCGGTATTCGGATTTACATCGAAGCGCGGGAAATTGCTGCTGGAGATGTCCAGGCGAATGCGGTGGCCCTTTTGGAAGAGCAGAGACGTGGGATACATCTCGATGGTAAATGGATAAATCTCGACCGGTTTCATCAGCTCGGCATGTTCGAGTGAGCTGCGATAGCGCGCCCGAACGATGCTGTCGCCGACATTGAGGTCCACGCCTTCAGGAAAGTCTTTGTTCGGCGGATAGACATCGACGAGCTTTGCCGTGAAGTCGGTGTCCGGCGCACTGGACGAAGCCCAGAGCTTCACGATCAGCCTGCCGGTAACTTCCATGTCTTGCGCGAGAGCTTCAGTTTGAAACACGAGGATATCGTTGCGCGCCGAGAGTGGGCGGGTATCGTCACAGTTCCATAACGAACCTCGACAACGCTGATCGAACGCGCCCTGCTCCATCAAATTCTCAGAATCGCCCGGACGTTCGATCGTGTTGTGCTTTGACGGAGGAGCGTTATGCGACGAGATGTTCCCGCCAATCGTCGGCACCGGCCGATGCGGATCGAACTCAAAAGTAGTGGGCTGCTCCGTAGCAGGCTTTTGCGTCGAAAGCGCTCCGTTTCCGTGGAGGTAATACGGCGTGCTGACCGCCCGCGCCAGCGGCCATTCGTGCTCATCGCGCCAATGCCCGCCGACGAAGATGCGACCTTCCGCTGTTTTGTGAGCATCGCCGCCCCCCATGACGAAGATCCGCACCGGGGGCTCGCGATCGACACCTGTGTCCAACCCCTTCAACCAGTGATCGAACCAGCGTTGCTCGAAGGCAAAAAAGTCGATTGCTGCGTCGCGACCGAACTCCGCTTCCCCGGCATAGCTGCGCGTGCGGCCGCCATGCGTCCACGGGCCCATGATCAGCCGTTGTAGGCTCTTCTTATGCTTCGTCAGCGCGACGAAGTTCATATTGGCAACCTGCGTCCCCCAGGAGTCGTACCAGCCGCCAAGGTGATAGACAGGAATGTCTTTGTAGGCGGCTACATGCGCCACAACATCATCGCCCGAATCTTTCCAATAGCTGTCGTAATCACCATGCGACATTGCCTGCACCAGCCAGCTCTCGTACTCAGGCGCGAGTTTGAGCGGAGTTGTACCCGGACGCAACGGAAGTCCTTTGGCGTACTCCCGAACTTGTTCTCCCAAGTGCAGCAGCGCCTGCTGAGTGGCGGGATCGCGGGCGGCATCGCTTCCCTGCGGACCCCCAATGTTGAAGATCCAGTTCAGCCAGCGCATCTCAAACGCGCCATTATGGCGCACGCCGTACACACCGTAATTGGACATGGCATCAGCGGGAATCATGGTTGTGAGATACGGCGGATTGGAGAGCGCGAGCGCATGCTGCGTCCCACCAGGATAGGAAGTTCCTACTGTGCCGATTTTCCCGTTCGACCACGGCTCTGAGCCAATCCAGTTGACCGTGTCATACCCATCGTGCCCATCGTCGCGATACGGCCACCAGTGCCCCTCGGAGCCGTAACGGCCGCGAACGTCTTGCGCCACTCCAATGTAGCCGCGCGGCACAAAGTACTTCGCCCAGGGCTCGCTAGTTTTCTTGCCGTAAGGAGTACGTTCCAGGATGACAGGAAACTTCCCTTCCGCGGCCTTGCCGTTCTGTGCCGGGCGATAGATATCGCACACCAACTTCACGCCATCGCGCATTGTGATCATTACGTCATGATCAACGACGATTTCATATTGGGACGGAGCGGCGGTTTGCGAAAAGACCACTGAACTGAGGAGTGAAACAGCGACAAATAGATTTCGTCTTCGGCGCATTGGAGAATAAAGTTATACAGAAAGGACGTTAAATAGAACAATTTGCCGTCGGTTTTGGCCGTATCGACATTAATTCTTCTTCCCGCGATACAGTCCGGCAATAGCGAATGTGTAAGGCTGCCAGCTTTCTTTTTTATATCCAATCACGCGCATGCGCTCCAGCATCTCCTCTGGAGGGGGAAACCGTGCTACGGAGGCGGGCAAATACGAGTAGGGCCCACGCACGCCGGAGATCAGAGTTCCTATTGTGGGAAGCACATTTCTAAAATAGAAGCCATACAATTTCCCGAGCAATCCTCCTGGCTCGCTGAAGTCGAGAATGCCGACTTCTCCTTCAGGCCTTAGCACGCGATAGATCTCGCGCAGCCCGGCATCGTAATTGGCGAGATTCCGGAATCCGAATGCCGAAACCACCAAATCAAAACTCTGGTCTGGAAACGGCAACCGCAGAGCGTCCGCTTCCAGCGCGGCAATAGCGTGCGCCTGGAATTTCGGCTGTCCACGCATCAACATCCCACGCGAGAAGTCCGCTCCTACAATGCTTGCCTGCCGGCTCTGCTTGCGCAGAGCTTTCGCCATGTCGCCGGTTCCGCAGCAGAGATCGAGTGCCCGGGCACCCGGCTTTTGCAATATGGAACGAAATGCGCGTGCCGTGCGCCACCACCAGAGCCTATCGACGTTCATCGAGAGGACATGATTCAGCAGGTCATAGCGCGGCGAGATTTCATCAAACATGTGCTGCACGGCGAGTGCGGCTGATCGCTCGTCGGCAGTGCCCTCAGGCGAGGCGCCTCTCACCTGCTCTTCATTTTGGACGCGAGCGGGCATGCTTAGCTCCGCGAGAGAAAGTGGATTTGCTCAACCGCATGAGCAACCACCTCATCCGGCACACGGTTGCAGATGGTTACCTTCCCGACCGATGTGGGAAGCACGAAATTCACCTTGCCATCGACAGTTTTCTTATCGCC
>DATLKS010000174.1:0-7572 GCA_035538255.1 Terriglobales bacterium | reverse complement strand
CTCCATCGTGATCTCTGATTTTGAGTCCTTGAGATCGAAGCGAGTGTGAATCTCCTTGACGGCCTGCTGGATAGCGTTGGAGACCTCCTGCACGTCGATCTTGCTCATCACATCAAATGAGTTTTCGCCAGCCATAGCTCGATATAAGCAAGCCTCACGATATCACGTAGGGGGAGATTTTCTCGACGGAGCACATCATTCCAAGCTCACGCTTCAGGAGCCGGCAACCGAAAGAATCGGAAAAAATTGCCTGCGGTCAACGAGCCGATCTCCTCTGCGCTCTTCCCTGTTAGCTCTGCGATCTTCTCTGCCGTTTTGGCCACAAATGCCGGCTCATTGCGCTTTCCGCGATGAGGAACGGGTGCGAGGAATGGCGAATCAGTCTCGATCAGGATACGGTCTTCCGGCAGCATATGAGCCACATCACGAATGCGCTCTGCTTTGGGAAAAGTGACATTTCCGGAAAACGAAATCATGAAGCCCATTTCCAGAGCGGCGTTCGCGTGCTTTTGCTCTCCGGTAAAGCAGTGAAGGATCCCACCTAGTCCGCTCGACTGCCAATGCTCGCGGATGAGTCGAAGAGTGTCATCCCAGGCGTTTTCAGAATTATCGGAGGGGCGGCAATGGATGATGATCGGCAGCTTCGCTGCGCGGGCGATCTCCATCTGACGAACGAAGACTTGCTGCTGCACGTCTCGAGGCGAATGGTCGTAGAAATAGTCGAGTCCGATTTCCCCAAAGCCGATTACCCGCGGATGATGAGCGAGCGACTCCAACTCGTCGTAGTCGGACTCCGCCGCGAGCTTTGCCTCGTGCGGATGGATGCCGATGCTCGCGTAAATCCAGTCGTGCTGCTCAGCGATGCGGATGGCGCAATCGAGCGTGCCCGGACCGGTACCGCTGCCGATTGCAAGGATGTTTACAACTCCAGCGGCACGAGCACGCTCCAGCATTTCGGCGCGATCGGAGTCGAACCTGGGACCTTCCAGATGTGCGTGAGAGTCAACCAGCATCTACTTGAGGCGGGCACCGACGGGAACATCTTCGAGAAAGCTGGCGAGCACCGGCTGGCCCTTGTCGCCGATTGAAGCGGCCACGATCATCCCGTTTGACTCAATGCCGCGCAGCTTACGCGGTTGAAGATTGGCAACAATTACAACCTTCATGCCGATGATCTTCTCGGGCGAGTATTTCTCGGCAATACCAGCGACAATCGTGCGCACTTCGGTGCCAATGTCGACCTGCAGCTTCAGCAGTTTGTCTGCGCCTTTCACTTTCTCCGCGGTTTTTACCTCGCCGACGCGCAGTTCCACTTTGGCAAAATCGTCGATCGTGATGCGGCCGTCGGTTGTGCTGCTGGGAGCGCCGCCTGGTCCGCCAGCTTCGGTGGCACGTTGAACTGTGGTACCAGCGAGAGTCGGCGTCGGTCCGGCTCCTCCCGCTGCTGCCTGAGTAGCGGCCTGACCGGTTTTGGCGCCTGCTCCGGCGGGTTGTGTGGCGTTTGCAACAGCTCCTGCCGCGCGAGCTTGCTCGGCCTCTTGCATCCGCTGAATGGCATTCTTTTCTGCGCGAGGAAACACCGGTTCGATCCTTCCCAGCTTGGTACCGAGCTTCAATTGACCCCACTTAAGCTCGTTCAGGCGGCAACTAACGATATCGCCTAGACCTAGCTGCGCCCAAATGCGAGCTGTGGCAATCGGCAGCACGGGGTGCAGTAGCGCCGTGATGATGCGCAACGCCTCCGCGCTCGTGTACAGCACGGTCGCCAGCCGAGCAAGGCTGGACTCGTCTTTGTGCTCGCCAAGCTGCCAGGGTTCGTTCTCGACAATGTATTTGTTTACTCCGCTTACGAGTGACCAGACAGTCTCAAGCGCACGAGAAAATTGGAAACCAGAGTAGAGCTCATCTGTGGTCCGAATAACTTGCTCGGCGAGCTGGGCAATGCTGTCGTCGCTCGCGCTGCGCGATGCCTTTGCCGAGGGATATGGAATCTGCTCGCGGAAGTAGCGGGCGATCATTGAAAGCGTTCGGCTGGAGAGATTGCCGAGATCGTTAGCCAAGTCGGAGTTGTAGCGCTGCACTAGCGCATCAAAAGAGAAACTACCGTCCTGTCCAAACACGACTTCACGGAGGAGAAAGTAGCGCAGCGCATCGGATCCAAGGACATCGACCACAGTCTCAGCGCGAACGATGTTTCCGCGCGATTTCGACATCTTATCCTGCTCGAAGAGCAGCCAGCCATGCACGACGACACGTTTGGGCAATGCCAACCCTGCAGCCATCAAAAACGCCGGCCAGTACACCGCGTGAAAGCGCACGATCTCTTTTCCCACCATGTGAACATCAGCCGGCCAGTAACGTTCAAAGGTCTTCTTGGCCTTGGCGCTCGCAGCTCCATATCCAATAGCGGTGATGTAATTCGCATCTGCGTCAAACCACACGTAGAGGACGTGTGCGGGATCATCAGGAACGGGAACTCCCCACTTCACGCTGGTTCTGCTGATGCTGAGATCCTTCAAGCCGCCGCGCACGAAGGCGATTACTTCATTGCGGCGTGTCTCCGGCCAGATAAAGTCTGGATTTTCCTCGTAGAGTTTCAGTAGCTTGTCTTGAAACTCGGAAAGTTTGAAGTAGTAGTTTTCTTCGCTGATCGTCTCAGTCAGACGTCCGCAGTCGGGGCAGGGAGATCCTGGCGGAGCATCGACGTACAGTTCGTCATACACGCAATACTGGCCTGTGTACGAACCTTTGTAGATGTATCCCCGATTGCGAATCTGTCGGAAGAACTCCTGTACGCCTTCCTCATGTTCCTTATCAGTGGTGCGGATAAATCCGTCATAGCTGATGCCCATGCGGTCCCAGAGCGCACGGTATTCGCCGGCAATAACATCAGTCCACTGCTTCGGAGTTTTCCCGGCAGCCGCCGCGGAACGCTCGATTTTCTGCCCATGCTCGTCAGTGCCGGTGAGGAAGAACGTGTCCGATCCGAGCATGCGCTGGCGGCGCGCCAGTGCATCGCACACAATGGTCGTGTATGCGTGCCCAATGTGAGGCCGGGCATTCACGTAATAGATCGGAGTAGTAATGTAGAACTTTGCGCCTGTTTCCATGCTGACCAGGGTCTTCGGCGCTAGCGGTTGCTGCTATGGACGCGATGAAGACGACAATTTCTCATCATAGGGTGTGCGTTGTGCAGCGTCAAACCGATGCGGATTAAGGGAATACCCGGTTGCTATAATCCAAATTTCATCTTGCTGCCGCTCAGGACGAGCACTTGTGGACCGCTTACCTACCAGTGATTTTGTCGGGATCTTCTCCTAAGCTCGAGGCCGCTTGTACCTCTACTTCCAACAACTGCTTGCAAAACGTGTACGCACGCTACTGCTCGAGAAATATCAGCTCGAGCTCCCCAACATTGTCATCGAGCAGCCTCCCAAGATCGCAATGGGAGAATATGCCTTGCCTCTTGCCTTCGACTTAGCGAAGCGATTACGTAAGCCGCCCAGGAAAGCCGCTGAAGAAGTACTTGCCGCGCTGGGAACTCTCCCAGGATTTAAGGCAATCGAGATTGCGGGGGCGGGATATATCAACGCACGCCTCGACCGCATGGAGTTAGTCCGTCAGATGCTCACTCCGCGGCTAACGGAAAGAGCTGCGCAGCCTAAGGTCATGGTGGAGCACACGAGCATCAACCCAAATAAAGCGGCCCATATCGGACATTTGCGCAATGCTATTTTGGGCGACACGTTTGTTCGTCTGTTGCGTGAAGCCGGGCATCCCGTCGATGTGCAGAACTATATCGACAACACCGGCGTGCAAGTCGCCGATGTTGTAGTTGGTTTCGTGCACTTGGAACGCAAATCCTATGCGGCTGTGCTGGCGCTCACACGCGAGCCTAGCTTTGACTTCTATTGCTGGGACCTCTACGCGCGCGTTTCACAATGGTATGAAGAGGACGCTGCGCACAAGCAAGTCCGCCTCGACACTCTGCACAAACTGGAAGCGGTAGGAAACGAGACTGCCCGCCTTGCCGATCTGATCTCGACCGCAATCCTCAAACGTAACCTGAAAACGATGCAGAGGCTGGGCATCATCTATGACTTCCTGCCGCGCGAAAGCGAGATTCTCCATCTGCATTTCTGGGACTTAGCCTTCGAGCAGATGAAACAAAAAGGCGTTCTGCGCTTGGAGACAGAAGGCAAAAACAAGGGCTGCTGGGTGATGAAGCGATCTTCTGCGTCACAAGCGGCGGAGGAAGACGACAAGGTCATCGTGCGCTCGAACGGAACCGTGACTTACGTCGGCAAGGACATCGCTTACCATCTTTGGAAATTCGGCCTGCTAGGCCGCGACTTTGGATATCGACCCTTTTATCAGTATCCGGATGGACACGAATGCTGGATATCCGCCGAGAAAGGCGAGAGCAATCATCCACACTTTGGCGGCGTAAGCGAAATCTACAACGTGATCGACTCACGGCAGTCCGATCCGCAGAACAACGTTATCGAAGCTCTACGCGCGCTCGGCTACAGCGAGCAGGCTGCTCACTACACGCATTTCTCCTACGAGATGGTTGCTCTGACTCCGCGCTGCGCGCTGGAACTAGGCTACGAGGTCTCACCCGACGATCAGAAACGCGCGTACATAGAAGTCTCGGGACGCAAAGGCTTCGGCGTAAAGGCCGACGACCTCCTCGACGCGCTGATCGCGTCAGCTAAGAAGGAAGTCGATGCCCGGCAGCCAGAGCGGCCCGAAGCCGAGCGCAATCAGATTGCGACTCAAATTGCTATCGGCGCGCTCCGTTATTTCATGCTCAAATTCACCAAGAACGCGGTGATCGCCTTCGACTTCAAAGATGCCCTGAGCTTCGAAGGCGAGACGGGTCCGTATGTTCAGTACGCGGTAGTACGCGGCTCAAACATCTTTCGTAAAGGACAGACGTCACCGGAGGACTGCCTGCAATCGGCTGATTCGAATTGGGCATCTCTGCTCGACGCGGAAGATGACATCTGGGAGCTTTGGCTCACAGCCGGCAAGTTGTCTTTGATGGTCGATCAATGTATCGCGACCACGGAGCCCGCTTATCTAGCGAAGTATGCCTTTCAATTGGCGCAGTTATTTAACAATTTTTACCACCATCATCACATCCTTACTGAGGAGAATCCCGCCCGCAGGGCGCTTCTGCTCGCTACTGCAGCCGTAGTTCGGCGTGAACTAATTCAAACGCTTTCCATATTAGGAATCGAAGCACCGGACGTGATGTGACGCGCGTCGGACGATACGTCTCTAGAGAGTGGTCTGCATCTATCCGTTAATCGGCGTGCGTGGGCGTGAGAAGTTGTGTGGATTTACCAGCAGCCAGAAGCTAGCAGCGAGCAGCTACTTCGCTACGCCATCCATCACCAGACTAACCACTTCATCCACGTATTCTTCTGTGAGACCGCTCTGGCGAATCAGGAAGCGCATGTAAAGAGCGCCATAGAGAGTGTCGAGCGTTAGATCGAGATCGAGGTTCTGGGCGAGTTCGCCACGCGAGATGCCGCGGCGCAGAGTTTCGTACGCCTCCTGGCGGCGAGGCATCATGAAGCGCTCGCGGAACGCTTGTATCAATTCAGGATCGGACTGCCCTCCACCGATCAACGCAGCAACGATACGACCACGGCGTCCGCGCAATACGCGAACGAGATGCTTTATTTGACTGCTCATGTCGGAACGAACTGAACCAGTATTAGGAAAGCGCAATTCCCGATCCGCGCTGGACGAAAAGGCGTCAGCGACGAGTGCCGCCTTATTGGGCCACCAGCGATAAACCGTCGCCTTGCCAACATCGGCGTCTGCAGCAATGGCCTCGATCGACAGGTCAGGAAAGCCGGTTTCCTGCAGGAGCTTCAGCGTGCTGCGAAGGATGGCCTTGCGCGCGTCCTCGCTGCGGGGACGGCCGGGCGCCCGCTTCAAACCATTGACTTTGACTCTCTCCTGCTCAGATGCCGCAGGAGCGTAGGTTTGCTGCATGATGCGACCTTAACATAAAATTAAATCCGATACGTTCTGTTTCGGAAATAATATCGAATCTGCTGTCTGAGCAGCAGAATCAAAACACGCTCGGGAGTTCCTTTTTTCGATGTGGATAGTTGCTCTAGCGCTGCGGCGTCCATACACCTTCGTGGTGATGGCTCTGTTGATTCTGATCCTCACGCCCATCGTGATTCTCCGGACCTCCATCGACATCTTTCCTGAAATCAACATTCCCGTCATCAGCATCGTGTGGCAGTACACAGGCATGCAACCGCAGGAGATGGGGGACCGCTTTCTTAGTCAAACCGAGCGCGGTCTGACCACCCTGGTCAACGACATTCAGCACATCGATTCGTCAGCCCTTCCCGGCCGTGCCATCGAGAAGATTTATTTCCAGCCTGGGGCGAATCTGCAGATGGCGATCGCCCAGGTAACGGCCGTATCGCAGACCTTCGTCCGCTTTCTGCCCCCGGGAACGCAACCGCCGCTCATTATCGTGTACTCGGCTTCAACTGTCCCCATCGTCCAAATAGGTGTAAGCAGCAAGAGCATTCCGGAACAGGAGTTGGCCGATCTCACGTTGAACTTCATTCGCGCGCCATTGACTACGGTGAAGGGAACCGCGATCCCATTTCCCTATGGAGGCAAGTCGCGCGTCGTCTCGGTGGATCTCGACACGCAGGCGCTCCAGGCGCATGGACTAACTCCAGTTGACGTGGTAAACGCGGTCGATGCGCAGAATCTCATTCTCCCCACCGGCACAGCGAAAATCGGCGCGCTGGAGATGAACGTGCGCATGAACGCCAGCACCCAGACCGTCGCCGAGCTGAATGATCTGCCGATCCGGACGAAAAATGGCGCGACGATCTACGTGCGCGACGTCGCCCATGTGCGCGACGGCTTCACGCCGCAAACTAACATTGTCCGTCAGGATGGCGTGCGCGGAACGCTGCTAAGCGTCATGAAGAACAGCGGCGCTTCCACGCTGGACATTGTCAAAGAAATCAAAGGCCGGCTGCCGCGCATCGCCGAGAGCCTGCCCTCGAACCTCGAGATCAAGACGCTCTTCGACCAATCGCTCTTCGTGCGAGGGTCCATTTACGGTGTGCTTCGTGAGGCTGCGATTGCCGCTGTGCTGACGGCGATGATGATCCTGCTGTTCCTAGGCGACTGGCGGCCGACGGTGGTGATCACCATCTCCATTCCGCTGTCGATCTGCGTCTCGGTCATTCTGCTCAGCGCTCTCGGGCAGACCATCAACATCATGACGCTTGGCGGCTTGGCGTTGGCCGTAGGAATTCTCGTCGACGACGCCACGGTGGAAATCGAGAACATCGAGCGCAATCTTGCCATGGGCAAGGAGATGAAGCAGGCGATTCTCGACGGCGCTCAGCAGATCGCGGTTCCGGCATTCGTCTCGACGCTGTGCATCTGCATTGTTTTTGTGCCGATGTTTTTCCTCACCGGTGTAGCAAAGTTCCTGTTTGTGCCCTTGGCTGAAGCCGTGAGCTTCGCCATGTTGGCCTCTTACCTGCTCTCGCGAACGCTCGTTCCCAC
>DATLKS010000173.1:0-2025 GCA_035538255.1 Terriglobales bacterium | reverse complement strand
ACTCGCCGCTTTGCTCCTGAAGCCAAAAAATGAGAACCGCGGCCGCGGCCCGCTCTGGCGATTCTTTGCATGGTTCAATCGGCTCTTCAGCCGAACAACAGAAGTTTACGCCTCAACCTCAGGTCTTCTGATTCACAAATCTGGATTTGCGCTGATCGCGCTAGCCGCAGTGGCGATACTCGCCGTTTTCGCTGGAAATCGGCTGCCGACCGGATTCCTCCCCCAGGAAGACCAGGGGTATCTTTACGCAGCGATCCAATTACCTGACGCTGCCTCATTGCAGCGAACTGACGCAGCAGCGCAGCGCGTGACCGACGCGCTCCTGCAAACCCCCGGCGTTGAAAGCGTGGTCGGCGTTGATGGCTTCAGCCTTCTGACTCTTACCGAGAGCACAAACACTGCATTCTTCTTTGTCACTCTCAAACCTTGGGATCACCGCAAGTCGCGATCGGAACAAGTTCAGGCCATTCAAGAGAGCATGCAGAGAAAGCTTGCCGGTATCAGTCAGGGACTGGCCTTCGCGTTTCCGCCGCCTTCGATTCCTGGCATTGGCACCGCGGGCGGCGTCACCATGATCCTTCAGGATCGTTCTGGCAATGACGATTCCGCATTCCTGACCAAGAACGTCCGCGCCTTTCTTGGAGCACTATCGAAACGTTCGGAAATCGCCGCCGCAATTCCTTCTTACCTACCCGCGGTTCCACAACTCTATGCAGAAGTCGATCGGGATAAGGCTTCGCAGCAGCAAGTGGATCTGAACTCCATCTACACAACGATGCAGACCTTCATGGGAGGGTATCTCGTCAACTATTTCAACCGCTTCGGGCGGCAGTGGCAGACATATGTAGAAGCGGAAGGAGACACGCGAACCAACACTCGCAATATCGATGAATTCTACGTTCGGAGCTCGAATGGTAGTCAGGTGCCGCTTGCGTCGCTTACGCAGGTCAAACAGATTACCGGACCGGAGTTTATTCAGCGCTTCAATGAGTACAACAGCGCCCAGATCAACATTACCGCTGCCCCAGGATATAGTTCGGGGCAAGTGCGCGTCGCCCTGGAAGAGGCCTTCCGAGAATCCATGCCCTCGGGAATGGGCTTTTCATACCAGGGGATGAGCTTCCAAGAGGAACGCGCCGCAGAAGGTATTCCCGCCTGGATGGTCTTTGGGCTTTCAATTCTAATTGTGTTCTTGATTCTCGCGGCCCTTTACGAGAGCTGGACTTTACCCTTCAGCGTTCTGCTCAGCACACCGGTAGCAATTCTGGGCGCATACCTGGCCCTTGCTCTACGCTCGTTTGAAAACGACATCTTTGCGACGATCGGACTGATCATGCTGATTGGCCTTTCTGCAAAGAATGCAATCCTGATTGTCGAATTTGCGGTTGCGAATTACGAAAAGGGACTCAGCATTGCCGAGTCTGCAGTCAAGGCCGCCCGGCTGCGGTTCAGGCCGATCATCATGACGGCCCTGGCCTTCGTATTTGGCTGCTTGCCGCTATGGACGGCGACCGGGTCGGGTGCCGCCTCGCGGCGCATTCTGGGCACTGTCGTCATCGGCGGGATGACGCTGGCCTCTGTTGTCGGAATTCTCATGGTTCCGGTCACGTTTTCCGTGGTTGAGTATCTATCTCACCGATTCATCGGTGGGATGAAGGATCTCACCATGGATTCGATCCAATTGCCGGATAGTGATCCTGATCTGACGGCGAAAGCATAAGGAGTCGACCATGGCCACCATGTCGTTGAAACGAATCCCGGCGCTTGTGCTGGCGTCTGTGGGGCCCATGCTCATCATAATGACGGGCTGTGAGGTGGGACCCAATTATATTCGCCCGCAGGTCACCGCGCCCGCGGTTTACCGTGGTGCCGACGAGACGTCAATCTCCGGCGCCGACCAGAATTATCCCGGCAATCAGCAATGGGCAAAGGTGTTTCGGGAGCCTGAGTTGCAGAATCTGATCCGCGTGGCGCTCGAAGACAATTACGATCTGCTGATCGCGGCCCAGCGGGTGCTCGAGGAAC
>DATLKS010000172.1:0-1744 GCA_035538255.1 Terriglobales bacterium | reverse complement strand
TGCGCAACAACCTCTGGATTTACGGCGTGGGCGGGGTGATCATTCCCTTCATTGGCATCAAGCTGATCGATCTGCTGATTACCCACATCGGGCTGGCATGAGGGCTCTTTTATGAAAAAGAATCTCCTGATCTCGATCTGGATGACGATCGCCACCACCATTCTGGTGGGAGTGATCTACCCCGTGGTGGTCACCGGGCTTGCGCAGTTGCTTTTTCCGCACAAGGCGAACGGGCAACTGATCGAAAGGCACGGCAGCGTCGTGGGCTCGACCCTGATCGGTCAAGGCTTCTCCAGCCCCGGCTATTTTCACTCCCGGCCGTCAGCGGCGGGCAGTGGCTGGGATGCCGCCAACTCCGGAGGCTCAAACTTTGGCCCCACCAATCAAAAGCTTCTCGATCGCGTCAAAGGCGACGTTCAGAGCGCGCAGGGCGATAACCCGGGCGTCCCTGTCCCGATCGATCTGGTGACGACCTCCGCATCAGGCTTCGATCCGCATATCACCCCGGCCGCAGCCGAATTTCAGTTGGCGCGCGTGGCCAAGGCTCGGGGGACGACGCCGAACGAACTGCGCGCGCTGGTGCGCAAGCACACCGAAGGCAGACAGCTGGGGTTTTTGGGTGAACCCCGGGTGAACGTCCTCGAACTCAACCTCGATCTCGACCAGCAATTTCCGATGAATCGGCAGGCCAAGCAATAGGCGCTTGCGGCACGGCTGCGGGCGGGTGTGGAGGCTTTCGCTGACCAATTTCGAGCCCGCGTGATAGATAGGGACCAATATTGCGCCCGATGAGCGCAATTCGCTGCCGCCATGGATCAATGTTTCGGAACCGACGCACCCAGGCGCGCTTGCAGTTCCTTTCGATAACGCCGGCTTAGCCTGAGCCGAACACCGTTACGCAACTGCACCGCGTATTCTCCGTCCCGGTTGAGCTCTATGCGGTCCACGCGATCAAGGTTGACGATGCTCGACCGGTGCACGCGACAGAATGAGCTCGAGTCCAGCTCCTGTTCGAGTTCAGCCATCCTCCGCCGCAAGAGATGTGTCTTGCTGCCGACGTGCACGCACGCGTAATAGTCGGCGGCTTCAATCCAATCGATATCGGACATGTTTACAAACAGAACCTGCCCGGTTTCCTTGATGACCAGGCGCTCGAGTCTCGGCTGAGAATTCTTGGCCTGTGCGATCTTTTGTTTCGCCCGGGCGAGGGCAGTCTCGAATCGAGCGTCGTCGAAGGGCTTCAAAAGATAATCGAGCGCCCCGGCTTCGAAGGCCCGCAGAGCGTACTGATCGTAGGCAGTCACGAAGATCACTGCCGGAGGCAAATGGTCGCCCAGGCATGCCAGCACGTCAAAGCCATCGCACTCCGGCATCTGCACGTCGAGGAACACCAGGTCCGGCTTCTTACTCCGAATTTCCGCAATGGCCTCAATCCCGGAGCCGGCTTCCCCCATCACTTCAATTTCGGGATCACGTCCGAGCGAGGCGGTAACGTTACTGCGTGCAAGCGGCTCATCGTCCACGATCAGTGTGCGAATCTTTGATGGGAGTTTCCCCAAAAGATTATTTCTCCCTGAAGGGTACCGAGACGGAGACCTCGAAGGCGCCGGATTCCTGATCTCGCGTCTGCAGTTCAAATTTGTCGCCGTACAGCCTCTCGAGTCGGTTTCGCACATTTGAGATGCCGATACCCGAGGTCGGTCGCGGACGATGTTTGGGCCCGTCGTTGTAAACAGTCAGATTG
>DATLKS010000171.1:0-16614 GCA_035538255.1 Terriglobales bacterium | reverse complement strand
GCATTGTTGCCGCTTTGAAGGAGCACCCCATCGTCGTAATCGGAGAGGCCCACTGGCTGCAGGAAGCTGGAGACTTTTACATTCACCTGATTCGAGATCCTGAGTTTCAAAAGACCGCTCAGGACATCGTTGTGGAATTTGCCAGCCGCAGCAATCAGCCGCTTTTAGATCGATACATCGCTGGGGAGAACGTACCGATTCAGGAAGTGCGACGGATTTGGCGCGACACCACCAAAGTCGCCTCGTGGGAATCGCCAATTTATGCGCGATGGCTGGCCGCGATCCGTGAAGTGAATCGCGGACTCCCAGTCTCCCGCCGTCTGCTTGTGCTCGCTGGAGATACTGCGGTTGACTGGAACCACATACATACTCATTCTGATTGGACAGCTCTTGGGGACAACAATGTTTCGTTTGCGAACGTGATCACGGAAGAAGTTCTTAACAAGAAGCGCCGCGCTCTCGTCGTACTCGGAACCAATCACGTCTCGAAATCAGGAGATCGCGATGGCGGTGAGAACACAACGACCAGAGTCGAATCACGGTTTCCTGGATCGACTCACGTTGTGCTGCTGATCTACCACCGAACACTTGATCGCGCCTCGCAGGAGCGCCTTCGGCTTACTGATCAAACCCCGCCGGTTCTGTTTGAGCTGAACGGACCCAATCTGAGCAATCTGCTTGACGCGGGCGGCTCTCCGGTCATCAAGCAAGCAAACGCCTTGCTGTACCTTGGACCGGCTGATGCTCTGCACATGGCCTTTCCTCCACCGGGCACTCTCGAACCTGCCTATCTGAAGGAAGTTGATCGGCGATCGATGATCGAATGGGGTGAATTGCGCCCCCGCAAATTTCTTGGACCGGCAGCGCAATAAGCGATAGGATGCCGATGACTTCGTGTTGTGCTCTCTTGTCGTGTTCAGAGCATTTTCACTGTAGACTGCACTCAAGAATGATCTTTTATGCCAATCCCTCGGAACACTGTCATCCCTCGGCGCGCAACGAGCCCGTCATTGTGTTGAAGCCGCCGGTGCGCGCCGGGGGATCTGCTGGTCGTTAGTACAATGAGAAAGCAGATTCCCCGCGCCGCAAACCCGACCATGGCGTCAGCTACGTCCTCGCGGCGGCGCGAGCATGACAGTTCTTACGGAGAGAACGTGAGTGAAGGCCTAAAAACCAACGCTCCTGATAGTTATTGAATCGGTTCAGGCTCTCTCTGAAAATGCTCCTAGGCGCGAGTCCTCACACAAATTCGAGCATTGGCGCTCGGATGATTGACAAGAAACCATCACCATCGAGGCGATTGAAATTCCTCCACGCGCTTTCAAAATGCGTTCCAATATAGGACTGAGATAGCTCGCTATCACAGCGGCGACGGCTTGATTCGCCTGCTTCACCGATGCCGCAGGCGCAGTGATTCCCAGCTACCGTCGGCTGTCCAGCCGCCGTCCACAGTTAGTGTATGGCCGTTGATGAAGCCGCTTTGCTTATCATCAGCGAGAAATGCGATGGCTTGAGCTATATCGTCTGCAGTGGCGAAGCGGGCCATGGGTACTCGTCCGATGATGTCTACGTCCGTATAGCGGCCGCTGCCCTGATCGTGCACATCCATCTCGGTCTTGACCCACCCAGGACAAACCGCATTAACACGGACTCCTCGTCCGCCCCACTCTGCCGCTAAGGTACGTGTGAGCCCGATCAATCCATGCTTGGAGGCGTTGTAGGCCGCCCGGTCCGCAATGCCGACGAGTCCGGCCACCGACGCCACATTGATAATCGAACCGTGCCCGGTAGCGAGCATCCTGATGCCGAATGCTTTTGATAGCAGAAACGGCGCGACGAGGTTCACTTCCAACACTCGACGATAGTCCTTCGCTGAAAGGTTCTCTGCGGGAGCGATCAAACTAATGCCGGCATTGTTGACGAGGACGTCTGTCCGGCCCCAGCGGTCGTAGACCTTGCGAACCAGGTCCTCGACGACAGATTCGTCGGTGATATCGCCGGGGTGGCTGATCGCCTCCATGCCGCGCGACGGGATGGAGTGAAGCGTTTCCTCTGGCGTTCTCAAATCGCTTAGCGCGAGACAAAAGCCTCTGTCAGCTAATGTCTCGGCTGCTCTGCGCCCAATTCCCTGCGCTGCGCCGGTAACCACAGCAACCCGCACGGCATTCCCTTGATTCAACACGCCTCCGGGTAAAGAAGAGTCCGTCGTCCTGTATCAGCGGAAGTTATCTTAGTGGAAGCTACGGCCAACAGCGCCGCCCGCTACCGCAGGCGGTTCTACGTGAGGCTGGGTTAGAGATGGCTCCTGCATGGGATAAGGCCGGGACCCCAGCTCAGGAAGGTGGTGCTCCGAAGATCCGCTGCTTAGTGGACTTGGTTCTGTGCGATCACTTGTCGGCGATGCTCCAATGCGCGCGCTTCTTCGTCTTTGCCAAGACCGTGAAGAGCGGTAGCAAGGTGATCGAGCGACCCCTGAAGCATTGTGCTATTAGGCCCAAACTGCTTCTCCTCGATCGCGAGCATGCGTTCGAAGAAGTTTTGCGCTTGCGCATAGTCATGAGTATTGCAGTAAAGCTGGCCCATGCGTTCTAGCCCTGCTATCGTTCCGAATGTACCGGGTCCATAGTGGGCTTCCTCGTCAGCAAGCATTTTTTTGTACGCCTGTTCGGCATTCTTGAAGTCACCCTGTTGAAGGTAGACATCTCCGAGCCGTTCGAGAGCAGGCACTGCATTTGTCGGTCCATCGGCGATTGCCAAGGCACGATTCAGATATTCGATCGCTTGTGGGAGATTTTGGCTTCGGACGTACAGCCCTCCCAGGTCGTTCAGCACCGATTGCGACGTCATACTCTTGGGGCCAAAAAGGTCTTCTGATGCCCGCAGCGCGCGAAAATCTTGCTTCTCCGCTTGACTGAATTTGCGCTCCATCGCGTAGATCTGGGCCAGGGCGCGGAGCGCGGAGATCAATCGCTCATCGTGAGGGACCATCTTTTCTGCTAGTGCGACCGCTCCATTTCCGAGTTCCTCGGCCTGATTCCAGTGCTGCTGCATCATTGCCTTTTGCATGCCGTCGAACTTTTGCTGGAAGAGTATGGGGAGTTGAGCTGCTTCAGCGTCGGCTTTTGCGGCCGATGCACTGACTATGGGCTTCTGCGTGCCTGGTGCGCCTGTTAGCTTCGCTTCGTGTTTCTTGCCGCCGTCGCTGGAAGAACCGAGTCGTTTACGCGCTGCGTCATAGTCGGCTTTGGTTTCTTCCTTGGGAAGAGCCTCATACCGGCTCTTATATGTTTCCAGCGCTTCTCTGGAGCGTCCATCCTTCTCCAAAGCGGCAGCCAGGCTCTTCGTTATCTGCTCTCCTCCAACATTGTTCGAGCCGGCCAGCATTGCAGCCTGGCGATACTCCGCAATCGCGTCGTTCATGTTGCCGTCAGCTTCAAAAGCCTGTGCGAGAAATAGATGTGCACGGGCGTCAGCGGGCGATCTACTCACTGACTGTTTGAGTTCCAGAATTGCGTCGCCATTACGCTTCTGAGCGAGGTAGACACTCCCGATCTCACGATGAATAGCACCAGTGTCGAGACCCAACCTGAGCGCCTCCAGAAACTCCTTGAGTGCATCTTCATTGTGCTTTTGTTCCCTCAATACCACTCCCAATCCGGAATGGGGGTCGGGATCGACAGGATCAAGCTGTATCGCCGTGCGAAATTCTTTCGCAGCCTCAGCGAGCTCATGGGCTTTATAGAGCAGCCATCCGAAACAGTGGTGACAGTAAGAAGAATCAGGTGAGAGAGTAATGAAACTCGCCGATTCCCTCCTGGGTGGCACCAGTCTCAACCAAGAGGCTGGCCAATTCCATACGGGCATCGATGCGTTGCGGGTTTAGACGAATCACCTCTCGGCACTCTGCAATCGCACTCCCATCTTCATGCACCATGCGCAGGACGAGGGCAAGATTGTAATGAGCGTCGGCATCGCTGGGGTCCAGGAGGACCGCCTTGCGGTATTCGGTGATGGAATTTCTGTAGTCCTTGCGATGGTGGTAAAGCAAACCCAAATCGTAATGGATCTTCTCGTAGTTTGGTTTCAGCGCTAGTGCCTGCTGATACTCAGCAATGGCAGCATCGAAGTTGCCCATGGCCTCCAGATTGAGGCCTTTGTTTTTGTGGGCCTCGGCATTCGACGGGGTTCGGGCGAGCGCCGCTATAGCTTCCTGCAAGCCGCGCTCGTAATCCCCTACTTTATAGAGCGCAAAGGAAAAGGGCGATGTGGAGGGGTCGAGCCAGAGCCCCGGAGCAGCGCAGATAGCTGGCTCTGATAGTGGCCGAATTGCCCGACTGGAGGAAGACTTGGCGGACCTCCGCCGGGAAGTGGTTGATCTTAAAGATCAGTTTCTGGCGCTCCGGAAACAGTTCGAATAGTTTTGAATTCCGACTTTCAGCGCCAGCGTCTAGAACGACGCTGGGTACTCCTAGCTACTTTTCTTCGGCTGCGCTGGAGCTGGTTGGGGACGCGTGGACCTCATTCCGATCAGCGGTCCGTGATAGCTCAATTCGCTCACTTGCTTCTCTGGCTTTGTGCTCGGCATGGTCGATTTGCCCCCGTGAGGTGAGATGCTGAAACTTTATCCTGTCCCCGGCGGCTCGCCTAGATTACTGACGGAATACCCCTGCTGGATTCTCTTAAGTAACAGACAGAGCAGCCCTTCTCTGAAGGGTTGGAGACTCATATGCAAAGAAAAAACCGGCTGCGCCTCCCCCAAAAGGCACAGCCGGCAACGAACAACCTTGAATGAAACCGGTTTAGGTTAGTCTCCTGTCGCGGTTGCGGCGCGAACGCCCACACGCATTGGCGCCGGAGCCGTTTCCTTACTGCCACCGAAGTAGCGCCTGTAGGAGTGGAAGATGCCAAACATCACCGGCAGAACGAAGAGCGGAACCTGCCAGCCGATCTTCGCCGTCGCTGCGAGCACCAGTCCGGCAATTGCCGCGCTGGCGACGAAGTACGGGAAGGAGAGCTGGAAGATGTGTCCCCACACCTTCAGGGCGTTCTTCGCTTCCGTGAGCGAAATCACAATGGCTACTGGCACCGTGTTCACCACAAAGAATCCGCCTGCAGCCAAAGCCAGCAACAGAGCATGAGAACCAACGATGCTGTTGAGGGCCGGATCGCCGAATAGGAAGCGGGTAGCTGCAACTGCCAAGGCCATGTTGGCAAAGTTAAACACGGCTTGGACCGTATTGAACTTCTGCGTGGCATGGGGCAGGCATTGAACGAACGTTGAGAAGCAGGCAACCGCCAACGCTTCCGACGAAGTCATCTCAGCCGCTGCAACCAGGATGAACGGTAAGTTGACCGACATGCTCCCAGTGAGTCCAGGCAGCTTCACCTTCAGGCGCGCAGCCAGGCAGGCCACCAGGAGGAACGAGACGACGCGAACGTGATCGGCCGATTTCGCATGCAGGACAGCCTCAACCAGCACTGCTAATCCCGCCAAAATAACGA
The DNA here is from genome assembly GCA_035538255.1 of Terriglobales bacterium. Lineage (GTDB taxonomy): Bacteria > Acidobacteriota > Terriglobia > Terriglobales > Acidobacteriaceae > Gp1-AA112. The sequence continues at coordinate 11,112 of DATLKS010000171.1, read as the reverse complement.
GAGCGATGAAGAACTTGGCTGATTTCTTCACGGGATCACCCCCGCATCAACGTCCCCCGGATCGTCACTGCTCAAGGCGTTAAGGGCATCGGTTAGCTGTCCCCAGACAACGCTCTGGCCCCACACCATGCTGCAGGCAGTGGTTGTAGTTTGTCCCCAAACTACGGAGTTGCCCCATATGCCAAGAGAGTCGTCGATAGTGAACTGACCCCAAACTACAGAATCAGCCCAGACGGGACCCTGTCCCCACACAACGGTTTGACCCCATACAACAGAGGAGCCATTGACCAGCTTCGCTGTGTCGCTTACAGGATCGAACACAACAGTCGGTGAAGCAGCACCGCCGTTTACGATGGTGTTGTCGCCAAGAGCGGCCTGGATATCCAGGTAGCCGGCGCCGATTGTAAACGCGTCGTATTGCGCCATGTAATCATTGCCCTTGATGTCGTGCGCATGGCTGTGGCCGCGTGCTGGATATCCCTTCCATGCGGTCCTCATCATGCGCGCCTTCAAGGTGTCCGGCGTGAGATTAGGATTCGCCTGCAACATGAGCGCAGCGCCGGCCGAAACAACTGGCGTTGCCATACTGGTGCCACTCAACTGCAGGTACTGCGACCCGACGGGTGTCGTAGAGCATGAGGTCACGCCGAGACTCACGTCGCAGATCGTGTTTACGGCTGTCGACGTAAGGATTGCTGTGCTGGGTGCCTTTCCCGCCAAGGTAGAACCGGGCGATAGCAGCGAGGTGATCTTGTTTCCCGGAGCCATGATGTCGGGCTTCAGAATATGATCCAGCAGCGTGGGTCCCTTGGAGCTGTAGCTGGCGACAACATCGTCAGTCCGCGTCCAGGTTCCCTGTGGGCTCATTGCACCTACAGTGATCACGTTGGGATCGTTGCCGGGAGCTTGGATAGTAGCGTAACCCTGCTCCCCCCAGCTGTTGTCGCGTCCGAGGTTTCCGGCAGCCACCACTACAACGATGCCGGATTGCCATGCTGCCTCCACTGCCTGGCACAAAGGATCGAGGGTGTATGACTCGTATACATTGCGTCCAAGTGAGAGGTTGATTACGCGGATGTTGTACTGATTCTTGAGTTGGATGGCGCGGTTGATAGCTGCGATCACTGCTCCGTCCGAGGCACCGCCATTGGCATCAAGTACGCGTAAGTTGATGATGTTCGCATTTGGTGCGATTCCGACGTATTGCTCAGGGTAGCCACTGGCTGAATCGTGACCGTTCCCGGCCAAGATTCCGGCAACGTGAGTGCCGTGACCGTAAGCGTCACCGGTGTTGGGATCTCCCGGCACGAAGCTCTCGCTGTAAGCAATGCGAGAGGATTTCATGTCTGCAGACATTAGATCGTCGTGCGGATAAACGCCGCTATCGATCACAGCGATGCCAATGCCCGTTCCGTCAACTCCATAATTCTGGCGCCCTACGGCAGCGTTTACCGGTGGGGGAGCATCGTCCCACATTGGCTTGTTTAGCCGATCGGGAGAAACATAAAGGACTTTGTCCTCTTTCAAAAGTCGGTCGAGCATGGCCAAGGGAATGCGCACTGCTGCCCCGTGAACGGCTCCGAACTCGCGCTTGAAGCTCGCATCGAAGTCATGCTCGTACTTTTTGCGCTCGTCTGCTTTGAAGTGACTGTGCGCGTCCCCGGCAATTTTCTCCTTCTTGTCGCCGTGCGGACCTTCGTACAGTTTGTCGGTCGGATGAAAGTTCTTGTCTTCCTCGAATGCATCTGGCTTGAACTGGACAATAACGTCAACAGTGCCGTCTGCATTCACTGGGAAATTGTCGACGTCCGGCGCAGCTTTGGGCCCGTGCTTGCTGGATCCTGGCGAGCCAAACGCGGCTGCAGCGAAAACTAGCAGCATCGCGGCGACCAGGTGCAAGCGCCAGAACTGGCTTACTGCACCTTTCGTTTTCGTGTGCGGTTTCATTGGGTTTTTCTTTCTTAAACTCCCTGCAAATTTTGTGAAGCTCTGGGGAGATTCACTAACTCTTGCGCCGCGCTCTTCAAAGCTTGCGCGGGTTATCGCAAAGCGCATTGCTTAGGAGCCCCAAACTGCTGAGGCGATTGTGCTAAGCACGTGCTTTACTTGCGGGGAGGAAAGGTTCAACCCAGCCATTACAGCCATCAGGCTGAGCACGAAGACGATGGTTTTACTACTCTTGGACATAGCAGTGACTTAACCTCAGCCTCTCATAGTGCAAGCCGCAAACCAGAGTTGATAAATAGATTAACTACCTTGCTTTCAAGTACTTGACAGAATTTGTCAACAGCTTTGATTGGGACACTTCGTCTGGCGCAGAACGCCAAATAAATCGGAGAAGTAGATGTAAGCTAATGAAAATGAGCTACTTGCTGACTGAACCTCAATTCGGGACATTTTGTCTCACTAATTTGGCTTAGCTACCAGCTGGATCTAACCTCATCGCTTTTGTTTCTGGCAGCACGTCCGCCACGAACCTAAGACTGTATTCAGGGCTAACCCTCCAATTTGAGGCCTTTTTCTCCATGTTCATTTCCGAACATTTTCATTCGAGCGCGGACACAGAAAGATTTCTCTCTAGCTTGGACAATGCAGTGAAGTTTCGACTTTTCAAAAGCTTACGGTCAGGAATGCTTTGGAATGGCAAACGCACTAGGAGCACGTAGTCATGGATATACAAAGACCATCAAACGCGGCCGCTAAGCGTCGGCGGCGGATCATTATTTCTGCCTTGGCCATCATCTTTATAGCTGGTGTGACGCTGGGTTTATCCCGCCTTAAACCCGCAGCTCCGAGCGTGGAACGCTCAACGATTTGGACCGATACCGTCAAACGCGGCCCAATGTTAAGGCAGGTTAGAGGGCTTGGAACCCTCGTTCCAGTCGATATTCGCTCAATTTCCGCGCTCACCGATGCCACAGTGGAGCGCCGCAGAATCCTGCCAGGCACCCAAGTTAAGGCCGATACGATCATTATGGATCTCAGCAATCCGCAAACTGAGCAAGAAGCGGTAGATGCCGAGCTGCAACTCAAGGCTGCTGAAGCGGACTACAAGAACTTGGAAGTAAAGGTCCAGAGCGACCTCATGACGCAGCGTGCCAATGCCGCTACCGTCGGCGCCGACTACAGCGATGCCAAGACTAAAGCTGAAATCGATTCCCAGCTGGCAAAGCTGGGTGTCATTTCCGGTCAGGCATTGAAGAGCTCCGAGGGGCATTCACAGGAACTCGCCACAAGAAATCAGATCGAGCAAGAAAGAGTTGCTATCAATACCAAGTCTGTTACGTCTCAATTGGCGGTGCAGCAGGCGAAAATCGACGAATTGAAGGCCCTATATCAGCTCAAGATGAAGCAGCTTGATGCTTTGCACGTGCGCGCCGGTATTGATGGGGTGCTCACTGAAGTGCCGGTAGTGGAAGGGCAGCGCGTAACGTCTGGTACCAACCTGGCAAAGGTGGTCCAGCCAAATCATTTGAAAGCTGAACTGAAGATCGCGGAAACGCAGTCGAAAGACATTACGTTTGGTCAACCCGCATCGATAGATACCCACAACGGAGTAATTCAGGGATCGGTGATGCGTATCGATCCGGCTGTGATCAACGGCACTGTGACTGTCGATGTAAAGCTGGAAGGCCAGCTACCGCCGGGCGCGCGTCCTGATTTGAGCGTCGATGGAACGATTGATCTCGACCGTTTGGCGAACGTTGAGTTTGTTGGACGCCCAGCATTCGGGCAGGAAAACAGCACGGTGAGCATGTTTAAGCTTGATCCTGATGGCAAGGGCGCAACGCGCGTAACTGTGAAGCTTGGGCGCAGTTCGGTAAACGCAGTAGAGATCCTCGGCGGGCTGAATGAAGGAGATCAGGTGATCCTTTCCGACATGTCGCGCTGGGACAACGTCGACCGGATCAGGCTGGAATAGCAGCTTCTGAGCTTCTAAGCTCCTGAGCTGCTAAACAGGTCCGCGAGTTAAATCTGGTTAGAAATCACAATTTGTATTTGGCTTACGAGCTTAGCGGCTTAGAAGCTCAGAAGCTGTCTGAGGAGAATACATGGCATCAAACGGCAGGCCGTTAATCACTCTAGAGAACGTAACCAAGATCTTCTACACCGACGAGGTAGAAACCCACGCGCTCTCCGGCATCCATCTCGAGATCCGCGAAGGCGAGTATGTCTCCATGGCCGGCCCTTCTGGCTGCGGAAAGTCCACCTTGTTGTCGATCATAGGCCTCCTCGACACTCCAACTGACGGCACCTACGTCCTGAACAGCAAGCCGGTGCAGAGTCTCGATTTCGCCGATCGCGCCCGTATTCGCAACCAGGAGATCGGATTCATTTTCCAGAGCTTCAACCTGATCGGCGATCTGACGGTTTATGAAAACGTCGAGTTGCCGCTCACCTACCGCAAGATGGGATCCGCTGAGCGCAAGCAGCGTGTGCACGAGGCTCTCGAGAAAGTCGGCATGTCGCATCGTATGCGCCACTATCCTTCGCAGCTCTCCGGCGGTCAGCAGCAGCGTGTGGCTGTAGCGCGCGCGTTGGCCGGCAAGCCATCGATCCTGCTGGCGGACGAGCCTACGGGAAACCTGGATTCCCGAAATGGTGAAGCCGTAATGGAACTGCTGCAGCAGCTTCACCGTGAAGGAGCAACGATTTGCATGGTCACGCACGACGAGCGCTTTGCGCGCCATGCCGAGAGAACCATCCACCTGTTCGACGGAAAGGTCGTCGAAGAGAGCGTTGGCGTAGCTTAAGTTCCCGGACAACTTGTAGCAGGAAAACGCGCAAAAGGCGTGACGGGAGGACTGTGTCAGTACGGCCCAGTATTAGCCGGTTCAGTGGAATCCCCAACTTGTAGTTGGTAGTTCCTATCAAATCTAGGACTACGCGGTTATTGCTGCTGGGGAGTTGGCTTGGTTGCTGCGTATGTGCCCGCGCGCAGCGCAACCCCGGTCGATCCACTGGTGGCCTTGAGATACGAGTGAGAAGGATGTCATGGAAATCCTCCTACAAGATCTTCGTTATTCGCTACGCAATCTACTCAAGAGCCCAGGATTTACGGCCGTTGCGCTCGTCACGCTTGCGCTCGGCATTGGCGCGAATACCGCCATCTTCAGCGTGGTGAATGCTGTCCTGCTGCGGGCGCTGCCTTACGCCGATCCAGACCGTTTGGTCGTCGTGCTGCACGAGGGACATTCTGGCAACAGTTCCGCGAACTTCCTGGATTGGAGGCGCGATAACCAGGTTTTTGAAAATATGGGCGCAGCAGAGGGATGGACCCCGAATCTCACTGGCGTCGATAAACCGGAGGCGGTTAGCGGGTTACATGTCACGTCGGACATCTTTCCTGTGCTCGGCGTTCGGCCCATTCTGGGTCGCACCTTGACTCCGGACGAAGATCAACCTGGGCATGATCACGAAGTGGTGCTCAGTTACGGCGTTTGGCAACGCCGCTTCGGCGGCAGCAAGGACGTGCTTGGACGAACTGTCGAGTTCAATGGCGAAGCTTACGCGATCATCGGCGTGATGCCGGCTGGTTTTCGCTTTGCTTTCCCAAGTTGGGCCACGCGGGCAGATGTCTGGGGTCCGCTTCCGCTGAATGCAAGCGATCGCGTCATCAACAGCAAACGAATTTTCGCCCGAATGAAGCCCGGAGTTTCTCTCAACCAGGCAAGGGCAGAGATGGCCACGATTACTGCGCGACTCGAAAAGCAATTCCCGGGCACAAACAAAGATGTCGTCGTAAGTCCCTTAAAGGAACAGGTAATCGGCGATCTGCGTCCTGCGCTGCTTGTCTTGCTTGGCGCCGTGGGATTCGTGCTGCTTATAGCCTGCGCCAACATCGCGCACATGTTGCTGGCGCGGGCATCGGCCCGGGAGCGTGAGATTGCAGTGCGAACCGCTCTTGGCGCCAGCCGCCGGAGAATTCTGCGGCAGTTTCTGACAGAGAGCGCGTTGTTAGCTCTTATCGGCGGGTGCGTAGGTGTCCTAATGGCAACCTGGGGTTTGCGCGTCCTGTTGGCCTGGGCTCCCGAAGACATCACTAAATTTGGTTCGATCGCCGTTGACGGCCACGTCCTGACATTTGCCCTGGTCATTTCCTTGATCACCGGCATTGCGTTCGGCCTCGCCCCCGCCTTGCAGGGTTCGGCGCTGAATGTAATCGAATCGCTGAAGGAAGGCTGCCGCGGGAGCGGGTCGGGAAGGCACAGCAGGCGTATCCGCAGTTTGCTGGTCGCTTCTGAGTTTGCTCTTGCCCTCGTATTACTTGCGGGTGCAGGACTCATGATCCGGACCTTCATCGCGCTCGCTTCCATCGATCCCGGGTTCAATCCTCATCACTTGCTCACGATGATCGTTTCAGTCGCCGGGGCGAACGATACGGCAGCAAAGGACCGCACGACGTTTTATCAACGAGCACTGGAGCGCATTCAGGGGCTTCCGGGGGTAATTTCTGCGAGTGCGATCAATCATCTGCCGCTCGCTGGTGACGATTGGAATCTTCCGTTCTTCATCGAAGGCCGACCAATTCCCAAGCGAGGAGAGGAACTGGGAGGAGTCTATCGCGTGGTCTTGCCGGGATACTTCCGCACTATGAATATCCCTTTGTTACGCGGCCGCGACTTCGCTGATCACGATACCCAGAATGCTCCGGAAGTTGTGATCATCAGCGAATTCATGGCACAGCGTCACTGGCCGGGTGAAGACGCAATCGGCAAGCGCATTTCGATTGGACTCGAGGTGAATGGAACTCCGAGCCAAACTTGGCGCACGATCATAGGGATCACACCGACCGTCGTTCGAAGACAGTGGAGTGCCCCGGCTGAGGAGGAGTACTACCTGCCTTACCTGCAGAATCCCGTATATCGAACGAGTTCCTCGCCTCACTACGAGTACATGAGTTTAGTGGTGCGCACAGCAGGCGACGCGGCGGCTCAAGCGCCGGCAATCCAAAACGCGATCCGCTCCGAGAACAAGACGGTGACGCTTTCCGAAGTGCAAACGATGGAGGAAGTTGTGGCAGAAGCTAATGCCCAGCCACGCTTTTATTTGTACCTCATCGCTGCTTTCGCGGCCGTTGCTTTGGTTCTCGCCGCGGTGGGGATCTACGGAGTAATGAGCCACTCGGTTTCGCGCCGCATGCACGAGATGGCGGTCCGCATGGCTTTGGGTGCACAGCAATCTGAAGTAAGGCGGCTGATCGTGGGAGAAAGTATGCTGCCGGCCGTCGTTGGGGCAACGATTGGACTGCTTGGCGCCCTCGTTCTCACCCCAATGATGAAGACTCTGTTGTACGGAGTGCGCGCCAATGATCCAGTAACGTTTGTGACAGTCGCCATCGTGCTGGGAGCGGTTGCTCTATTGGCAAGCTACATTCCCGCGAGACGCGCAACTAAAGTTGATCCCATTGTGGCACTGAGGTACGAGTAACCCATGCTGCTTCGCAGCACAACGACGCATGAAAAAGTGTGCTGTTAAGAGTATGGTGCCGATGAGCGCGCGCGGAGAGGCCGATTTACTCTGGCTTTTTCCAACCCGCGTATGAGTGTGGCCCGGACGCAGATGAGGCACAACGAACTGTTGCGTCGCGATAAGGGATAGCACGCGTAGGAGAATCCAGGTTGCAGCGACTCGGCCACAATGTCATTCTTCAGCCCGCGACGGCGGTATTTTCGTAGGAGTGAAAAGCAGGGGACGGGTCACAGGTGCAAAAGTCTGAGCTGTTCTTCTCGACCCTGGTCTGTACTCCTCCGATGGGCACATAGGAAGAGAACGCTTATGGAAACCCTCTTACAAGACCTCCGTTACGCCCTGCGCATGTTGTTCAAGAGTCCCGCGTTTACGTCCATCGCTGTGCTGACGCTCGCTCTTGGAATCGGCGCCAATACGGCGATTTTCACACTGGTAAATGCTTTGCTGCTGAAGACATTACCGGTGAGAAGTCCGCAAGAGCTCGTCGTTGTGGGTGATCCGACGGCTGCAAACGAACGCGCCAACGGTACTCCGCAAGTCGAGGTTGTGTCTTATCCCCTATATAAGGAGCTGCGCGACCACAATTCTGTCTTCAACGGACTCTGCGCAGCAGCAAGCGACCACCACACTGAAGTGGATATCGGCCAAGGCGACGATCCGTCCAGCAAGAAGATCGTGCTCCGCATGGTGAGCGGAAACTACTTTTCCGTGCTTGGCGTCGAACCCGCGGGGGGACGGCTAATTTCAGAATCCGACGATACAGCAGAAAACGCGAATCCGGTTGTGGTACTCGGGTATAGCTATTGGCAGCGCAAGTTCGCGCTTTCTCCGTCGATCATCGGCAAAGACGTTCGCCTGAACGGGTATCCATTCACGGTTATCGGCGTCGCTCCTCCAGGTTTCGACGGAGATATCGTCGGTGAGCAGATGGCGATGTTTGTTCCTTTGAGCATGCAGCCGGAGATTGTTCGCGGACGTCACTGGCTCACGGCGGTGAACGCATCGTGGCTCTCGATCATCGGCCGGCTCAAGCCTGGGATCATCGCGGAAAAAGCGCAGGCGGAGATGAATGTGATTCTGCAGCAGGCGCTGCACGGACCATACGGGGCCAAGCTGAATTCGGATGATGTGAAATATCTCGGCAAAAAGAAAATTACTGTCGCTCCAGGAGAAAACGGAATTTCCGAGCTCCGCGGCGATTACAGCACTCCGCTGTTTCTCATGATGGGAATCGTCGGACTCGTGCTGCTCATTGCCTGCGTAAATGTCGCCAATCTGCTGCTTGCTCGAGCTTCTGTACGAAGCAAGGAGATCGCGGTAAGGCTCGCCATAGGCGCCAGTCAAGGCCGTTTGCTGCGACAACTGCTAACCGAAAGCATTTTGCTGGCATCGCTGGGCGGCATCGCAGGATCGTTGCTTGCGGTTTGGGGAGTACGGCTTCTGGTTCGAATCTTCGATTCGCAAACATCTCTTCCGCTCTCTCCCGACGAGCGCGTGCTCGGCTTCGCCATCGCCGTCTCGCTGCTTACCGGAATTTTGTTTGGACTTGTCCCGGCGCTGCGCTCCCTCGGAGTGCAGGTTTCTCCTACGCTGAAGGATGCAACCGTAGCCGCACCATCGCGATCGCGTTTCGGTTGGGGAAAGAGCCTGGTCGCGGCGCAGGTCGCGCTGTCGCTGCTCGTGCTTTTTGCCGCCGGACTCCTGGTGCGGAGCTTGCAGAAATTATTGGCACAAGACTTCGGCTATCGGCGTGAGCATCTCGTGATTGCGCGGCTGGATCCGATGGCAGCCGGATACGACAACAACAAAATGAAGCTGCTCGCGCAGCAGCTCACGGCTCGTCTCCAGAGTACCCCGCAAGTGCAAGCCGCTTCCTATTCCAAGAACGGATTATTCGCTCACAGTGAAACCGGCGACGCGATTATTGTCCCAGGCTTCACCGGCAGCGAGCGCGACCGAGTCGCTCTGGAGGACTATGTCGGTCCGGACTACTTCGGAGCGGTAGGTATTCCCATTCTTGCAGGGCGTGGCATCGAGGCACAGGACACGCAGACTTCTACCCGCGTCGCTGTTGTAAATGAGGCGTTGGTGAAGCACTTCTTCCGCGGGCAGAATCCGATCGGACGGCAGTTCCTGATCGATGATCCTGATTGGGTGAACAAACCGTTGACTATCGTCGGCATTTCCCGCGACGCAAAGGATCATGGCAGCGGATTGCGGGAAGCAGTACGTCCGCGCTTTTATCAGGCGTATCAACAAACGCTCGATCCCAACCAGATTGCGCTCTTAGTTCAGGCGCGTGGCACGCCGACCTCGGTTGTAACCACTGTGCAGCAAGTGATCAAGGCGATCGACCCTCAGCTACCGATCGACATTGCAAACACACTCGACAATTTGGTCACCGAAAGCGCCGGTGATCAGATTGCGCTGGCCAAACTTTCAGCATTCTTTGCAGGCTTGGCATTGCTGCTGGCATGCGTGGGACTGTACGGAATCATTTCGTACACGGTAGCAGGGCGCACGCGCGAGATCGGGGTGCGCATGGCGCTGGGTGCGCAGCGCAGCGACGTGCTGCAGATGGTGTTGCGCGAGGGCATGTTGCTGGTGGGCGTCGGCGTGGCGATCGGCATACCGCTGTCGCTGACGAGCAGCCGAGTGCTGCACAGCTATCTTTTCGGTTTGAGAAGCACGGACCCACTCTCGCTGGCTGCGGTAATCGCGGTGCTCGGAGTCGTCGCTGCCTTGGCCGGCTTCATTCCAGCGCGCCGCGCAACCAAAGTGAATCCCGTTGTGGCACTGAGATACGAATAAGGAATCGAGTGATCGGCCCATCGGGTGATCGCGTGAAGTAAAAGCGGTGCGCTCTAATTCGCCATGGGCCAATCACCAGAACGCGAGGCACTCAGGAGTATGGATACCGTTCTACAAGACCTTCGCTATGGCTGGCGCACACTGCGCAATAGTCCGAGCTTTACGTTAGTGGCGGTATTGGCGCTGGCGCTCGGAATTGGTGCTAATGCCGCGATGTTCACGATCGTGAACGCCGTCATTCTGCGACCGCTGCCATACAAAGACTCCGGCCGGCTTGTCTATTTGATGGAAGCCTTCAAGCGGCGTCCAGGCATGTCGTTTTCTTATCCCGAGTTTCAGGATTATCGCGCGCAGAACCATGTCTTCGACAGCATGGCAATGATTCAGGGCGAGGCTTTCATCCTTACGGGCGGCAGCACTCCGCAGCATCTGTATGGAAGAAACGTCAGCTCCGAATTCTTTGGCACCTTGGGCGTGAAGCCCCTGCTGGGCCGCGACTTTTTAATGTCCGATGATCAGCCTCAGTCCGCTCCCACAGCGATCATTGGCTATGGCTTGTGGCAGCGGAGGTTCGGCGGTGATCCTAAGATCATCGGCAAAGCTGTCACGCTAAACGATCGCGATTACACCATCATCGGTGTTCTTCCTCAGCGCTTCATCTATCGCGACCAGGAATACGATGTGTTTGTCCCCTTTGGTTTGCATGCCGATGAGGAAGATGTGCAAAGGCGCAGCAGTCACGCCGGCATCTATTGTGTAGCCAGACTGAAGCCCAGAGCAACCCTCAAGCAGGCCCAGGCCGATCTCGATACCATCGCGGCACGGCTC
>DATLKS010000170.1:0-2923 GCA_035538255.1 Terriglobales bacterium | reverse complement strand
CATCCCCACCGCGTAAACAAGAGACAAGAGGGGTTTTTCAAAATCTTGCTCCACGTTACTGCGGGGGCTCCACTGCGTCGTGGAACCGGCGGAAGAGCTTTTCTGCGGCGGCAACAACATTATCCTGCTCACTCTTTTTCTTGAAAGCGGTCTTTACCTTCTCCGTTCCTGACCAGAGTTCGCGTTTGCTCTTTGCGTCATAGATCTTGAGTGTCACTGACGCCGCTGAGAGATCCTTGCTTGCGCCGGTTGAGTACTGAGGCTTTCCGTCTGGCGTGGCGTACTTCGTCGAGTCTCCCGCTCTGACGGATCCCGATTCGTATGACGTGACTTCAGCGATGAAGTTGGCTTTGTCGGGAGAGTCGAGCAGGGTGAAGCGTCCCCAACCCTGAATGTCGGAGGAGATCGCATCGAATGCGATATTGCTTCCGTGCTCGTTTTTAACGTACATGGACTTCCCAAAGCCAAACCGCTCAGAAAAGCTTTGCGATGGCGGAATCGAGCTTGGCTGTTGCGCTGTGAGCTGTACCGCAACAGTCACGGCACACGCGGCAATGAAGATGAACGGGAGGAACCTTGTCGCAAGAAAAGTACGATTCATATCAATAGACGGCAAAAAACTCAGAATTCTGTCCTGCAAAGTTTAACGCGAACCACGATAAAAAATCCGTCGTTCTAACATTTGTAAGTCGGGGTACGGCAGAGAGCGAACAAGACTGAAAGCAACTGCTGTGCGGCAGCTAAAACGGTTCGACTCGCGAAACGGGAAGGGAAGTGCCGTTTCTTCACTGTGCGCTACTGACCAATGATCTTGATGATCACCCGCTTCTCGCGCTGACCGTCGAACTCGGCGTAGAAGACGCGCTGCCAGGTTCCGAGATCGAGCTTGCCCTTGGTGATCGGCAGTGTCACCGACTGATGCAGCAGCAGGCTCTTTAGATGGGAATCGGCGTTGTCTTCGCCGGTTTTATGATGGCGGTAGTTCTCGCGGAACGGTGCAAGCTTCTCCAGCCACTCGTCGATGTCCTGAATCAGTCCTGACTCGTGATCGTTCACGTACACAGCAGCGGTGATGTGCATCGCGGAGACGAACGCCAGCCCTTCCTGCACGCCGCTCTTCTGCACGGCAGATTCAACCTGCTGGGTGATGTGTATGTAGTCACGATGCTTCTTCGTGTTGAACTTGAGGTACTCAGTATGCGCCTTCACAAAAAAGAGGATATCAGCCTGGCACTGACAATCTGCGCGCGCGTCATTTAGATTAACCATATGTCCACTGGTGAGAAATTTGAGCGAGCGGTGAAGATCATGGCTCGCCTGCGAGCGCCCGGAGGCTGTCCCTGGGACCGCGAGCAGACCTTCGATTCCATCAAGCCGTACACGCTCGAAGAGACTTACGAGGTCTTTGAGGCGATCGAGAAACGGGATTGGCAGGAATTGCCGGGAGAACTCGGCGATCTGCTGCTTCAGGTGCTGTTCTATTCCGAAATGGCGCGAGAAGCAGGATTTTTCTCGATCGACGATGTGCTCGACCGGCTTTCAAACAAACTTGTGGAGCGTCATCCGCACGTGTTTGGTGAGGTGAAGGCCGACACCGCAGGCGAAGTTGTCCGCAATTGGGAAGCCCTGAAGAAGGCAGAAAAAGCCGCGAAGCGAAATGATCCAGGCACAGACAAATCCCTGCTGGGCGGAGTTTCGCGAGCCATGCCTGCGCTTCTAGAAGCGACCAAGCTGAGCCGCAAAGCAGCCTCTGTGGGCTTTGATTGGCCGGAGATCTCCGGCATCTTCGACAAGCTCGACGAAGAGGTCGCGGAACTCAAGCAGAACATTTCTGATCTTCCTCATCCCATCAAGCCCGGAGGCGGAGACGCCGGCGCGAGGACGCGTCCGATTCCCGGCGAGTTGGACGAAAAAATCGAGTGTGAGCTGGGCGATCTTTTCTTTGTGCTGGTGAACCTCGCGCGTTTTCTCGATGTTGATCCCGAATCGGCACTGCGGCGCACAACGCAGAAATTTCGCAGCCGGTTCCAGGCGATGGAGCACGAAGCCGAAACCCAAGGAAAAGCTCTGGAGCAGATGAACCTCGATCAAATGGAACAACTCTGGCAGAACTCGAAGGTTACTGAGGAGGTGAAGCAGTGAGCGAAGCTGCTTCATCGACTACCAATTCCGGCCATTCGGTTGAGCTGCGGCACTGTAAAGAAATTGCGGAATTCCAAGCCTGCGTCGATTTGCAGCGTGAAGTCTGGAATTTTGCCGATGCCGATCTCATTCCGGTGCGCATGTTCGTGGTGGCCAGCAAAATCGGTGGCCAGGTGATTGGAGCATTCGACGGTCCCAGGCTGGTAGGATTCGCGCTGTCTATTCCGGGAGCGCGGGACGGCCATACATACCTGCATTCCCACATGCTCGCGGTGCAGCAGCAATACAGGAATGAAGGATTGGGGCGTCGTCTGAAGTTGGCACAGCGTGAAGAAGCGGTCAGGCGCGGATTCGAGCTGATGGAGTGGACATTCGATCCGCTTGAGATCAAGAACGCCTACTTGAATATCGAGAGGCTGGGCGCAATTGTTCGGCGCTATACGCTGAACCAATATGGAATGTCTTCATCTCCGCTGCAGGGCGGACTTCCCACAGATCGCTGTGTTGCGGAATGGTGGCTGAACTCCGGACGAGTGCGCAAGCTGCTCGAAGAGGGTCGCCGTCTAGTTGTCGATCCCGAAAAGACTATTACTGTTCCCGCGCAGATTTATCAATGGAAGACAGATCCCGAGAACCGTGACCGCGCGCGCGAGGTGCAATTGAAGAATCGCCAGCAGTTTCTGAATGCGTTTTCCAGCGGTCTAGCAGTCCTCGGGTACTCTCGCGATCACGAAGGAAATGGGAGCTATTTGCTCGGCCATCCCCAAGAGAGATTCGAGTT
>DATLKS010000169.1:0-3876 GCA_035538255.1 Terriglobales bacterium | reverse complement strand
AAAGCGGGCGACGAAACCATCTTCGCCACCCTCACAGGATTCCTGTCGCCAATTTCGTCGTTGACAGAACTGTCGTGCTTATAGAAGGGATGACATCAGTGTTGTGAAAGGGCATCGCTCGTCTCCCGAAACTCAAGAGATAAACTGACACTCAATGAAGATCAATCGCGAGATCCCTGTACGCAAGTTGCGGCTGCTGATTTTTGATCTTGATGGCACGTTAGTCGATTCGCGCCAGGATCTGGGGAATTCCGTGAATGCAATGCTTCGTCATTTTGGACGGCACGAGCTGCCGTTGGACGTGATCGCCACTTACATCGGCGACGGCGCTCCCATGCTGGTGCGGCGCGCACTCGGCGATCCCAAAGACGAACACTTCGTACATGTCGCGCTGCAGTTCTTCCTCGACTATTACCGCAAGCACAAGCTCGATTACACCCAAGTCTATGACGGGGTGATTGACGCTCTCAGGGCGCTCTGCTCCACCGACACCTTTCCGCGAAAAATGGCCGTGCTGAGCAATAAGCCGGTTGGTCCATCGCGCGCGATCGTCGATGCCCTCGGGATGAATGGATTCTTCTTCCAGGTCTATGGCGGCAACAGCTTCGAAACCAAGAAGCCCGATCCATTTGGCGTGCGCATGCTGCTGCGGGAAGCGAACTGCGAGGCTTCCGAAACCGCGCTCATCGGCGATTCCGATGTTGACGTGTTGACTGCGCAGAATGCCGGAATCTACTCTGTCGGATGCTCCTATGGATTGGCGCCGCACACCCTAGAAGCTGCACCGCCTGACGTGCTCGTGGATAGCCCAAAAGAATGGGTTGAACTCTTTACCGGCAAGAAGATGAAGAGCCCGAAAGTAATTTCGCACTGATTCCAGCAGGTTGTAGACCATACACATGAAACGTACAACTCTTGTGTCGAATGAGAAGCCCCTCAACGAAGCCACACGTCTGTTGGGCACGATGCTGGTCGCGGCCTCGGCTGGCGCATGTCACAATAGAGAGATGCTCACGCGCCGATTTTGTTCTCTGTGAGCCTCATCTATGGATTTCAAACTGGTAAGCGACTACAAGCCTGCTGGCGATCAGGGAAAAGCCATCGAGGAACTATCGCACGGGCTCTATGCCGGTGAGAAGCATCAGGTGCTGCTGGGCGTTACGGGCTCCGGCAAGACCTACACGATGGCCAAGATCATCGAGAAGTTTAATCGGCCGGCACTGGTGTTGGCTCACAATAAGACCCTCGCGGCCCAGCTCTATCACGAATTCAAGCAGTTCTTTCCCAACAATGCCGTCGAGTACTTCGTGTCGTACTA
This sequence comes from Terriglobales bacterium, assembly GCA_035538255.1. Taxonomy (GTDB): domain Bacteria; phylum Acidobacteriota; class Terriglobia; order Terriglobales; family Acidobacteriaceae; genus Gp1-AA112. The sequence goes on along the minus strand of DATLKS010000169.1, from coordinate 2,558 downwards.
CGACTACTACCAGCCCGAGGCCTACATTCCTTCCGGCGATGTGTACATAGAGAAGGAAGCGACGATCAATGATGAACTCGATAAGCTCCGGCTTTCTGCAACGCGGTCTCTATTCGAGCGCCGCGACTGTGTGATTGTTGCGTCGGTGAGCTGTATCTACGGCCTCGGATCGCCGGAAGCGTACTACGGCATGCTGCTGTTCCTGGAGAAGGGACAGAAGATCAAGCGTGAGGACATTACGCGCAGGCTGGTTGAGATCCTCTATGACCGAAATGAATCCGATTTCCGCCGTGGGACCTTTCGCGTTCGCGGAGATGTCATCGAGATCTTCCCAACCTACGATGATATGGCGTACCGCATCGAGCTCTTTGGAGATGAGATCGAGTCGCTTTCCCAAATCGATCCACTCTTCGGGACGGTAAAGCAGAAGTACGCGCGGCTGCCCATCTACCCGAAGAGCCACTATGTTCTGCAACCTGACCGCAAGAAACGCGCAATCGAATCCATTCTCGAAGAGCTGGCCTGGTGGGAGAAGGAACTTGAGCAACAGGGGCGCCTGGTCGAAGCGCAGCGAGTTCATCAGCGTACGCGCTTCGATCTGGAGATGATCAAATCCGTCGGCTACTGCCACGGGATCGAGAATTACTCTCGCCACTTTTCCGGTCGACTTCCCGGAGAAGCTCCGCCTACGCTGCTTGACTACGTCCCTCGCGATTTTCTCTTGTTCATCGACGAGTCCCACCAGACGGTTCCGCAGTTGCACGCGATGTGGCATGGAGATCGTTCGCGCAAGACAACTCTGGTCGAATACGGGTTTCGGCTGCCGTCTGCGATGGACAATCGCCCCCTGCAGTTCGAAGAGTTCGAGACACGAGTGAATCAGGCGATCTACGTCTCGGCGACTCCGGGCCCCTACGAGCTGACAAAGTCCGCCGGTGTAGTGACTGAGCAGATCATTCGTCCGACCGGTTTAATCGATCCCGAAGTGGAAGTTCGTCCAGTAAAAGGGCAGATCGACAACCTTCTTCATGAGATCCGGGCACGCGTCGAGCGCAAAGAACGCGTTCTGGTAACGACGCTCACCAAGCGCATGGCAGAGGATTTGGCCGAGTATTACAGCGAAGTCGGCGTGCGCTGCCGGTACATGCACTCGGAAGTGGAGACCCTGGAGCGCATCAAGATTCTGCGCGATCTGCGGCGCGGCGAATACGATGTGCTGGTCGGCATCAATTTGTTGCGTGAGGGCTTGGACCTGCCGGAGGTTTCTCTCGTCGCCGTCCTCGATGCAGACAAAGAAGGGTTCCTGCGCTCAACGGGATCGTTAATCCAGACCATCGGGCGGTGTGCGCGCAATCTGCACGGACGGGCGATTCTATACGCCGATGTGATGACTGATTCGATGCGGCGAGCAATCGACGAAACCGAACGCCGGCGCGCGATTCAGCGTGCGTATAACGAAGAGAACGGCATTACGCCAGAGTCGATCGTGAGGCCGCTTGAATACTCACTCGCGCAAATCGTCGATCCTGATGCGACGGAGTTGACCGAGGCAGTGGAATCCGTTCCCGACTTCAACTCGCAGGAAGATATCGATAAATACATCGCGAAGCTCGAACAACAGATGCGCGAAGCAGCTAAGAAATTTGAGTTTGAAAAGGCCGCGAAGCTGCGGGATACGATCAAGGATCTGAGAGCGAAAGAGATTTTGATTACGTAAGCATAACTCTCACGACAGCTCCACTTCAGTGCTGCTGCACGGTCTTCAAGTGCTCTTCGAGCGAACGTACGTATTCGCGTTCTGCCGCCAGCTCTGATTGAAGTTTTTTCACCAGGCCTTCGAGGCGACCGATTTCCAATTTCAACTTGCCCACGTCTCCTACTGAGCTCGTCGCCGGCTTTGGCGCGGCTCCATTACCAATAGCTTGGGCGGGAACTTGCGCCGGAGAAGGCGACCCAGCCTCTGCAAGTGGAGTAGCAGCCGGAGCAGGCGGCGCAGAAGGAGCACTCGAGGCAGGTGGTGCGGAAGGAGCAACCGGTGCTGTGACTCGCGGGCGATTGGCTCCGCCGTTGGTCGGAGCTGCGAAGATGCTGCTCAATGCCGCGGCGGCGTTGGCCGGAGCCGGAGCAGGCGCGGGCTCGTCTGTCTTCAGCAGATGTTTCACTCGAGTGATCAGATCCTGAGGCTGGAAAGGCTTGCGGATCAGCTCGTCAGCTTTCACTGAAAATGCCTTTTCCGCGACTGCACGATTCACGACGCCCGACATCAGAATCACCGGCGTGCCGCTCAAGCGTGGATGCTGCTTGATGTGCTGACAAACCTCGTAGCCGTCTTTGTCAGGCATGATGACATCAGTGATCACGACATCAGGCGTAGCCTGCTCGATATTCGTCAGGGCTGTGGCCGCGTCGGGGTACGCGACCACCTCGATGTTCTCCCGCCGAAAGGCGATCTTGATGACCTCGCGCATGGTAGCGCTGTCGTCGATGAATACTACGGTTGGCGTGGTGGACACTTAAACCTCCCCCTCGAGCAAGCTGGCGCCTTCATCGAGTTCGCG
>DATLKS010000168.1:0-1756 GCA_035538255.1 Terriglobales bacterium | reverse complement strand
TTTCGCCTGCGTTATTTGCACCGCGGCCCACATTCCCCGTGCTCTGCCGAGCAACTGTGCCGACTACTGTGGTTAGGCATTTCGCGCCCTGTTGCCTGCAATACGAGTTGAAATGGGGAGTCCTCCTCTTACTCTCCACCGGTGCCGACATACATATCACTCTCTCCAACTCTTCTCGCCCAGAGAACGGAAAATCTTTCTTCGTAAATAGCCAGGCTATACCGCTCGCTGTCGACCTCATCTCTCAGACCAGATTTTGCGCGTTTACCACCGCTCTGATAGCAAAAGTTCCGAAACGGCTGATCCGCCACTCTGGACCTTGCTTTTTCGCGATCAGCTTTTATCATGGAAGAGAGCTCTCTCACACTCTCGGTTGAGATTCCAGCCTGAGCAAGAACCTCGGCAAGGTGCTCTGCGTCACCAATATTAATTTGCTGCTGGACAGTGAGAATACGTTCCGTCTGGTCCCGATTTTCCCAATTTTCGTCCCCGATTTTCCAAGTGTACAAAGGCCACGGATTTATCCGCGCCGGAATTCACGTCATCCTCGAGCTCGTTAGTCACCGAGATGTATGATTTTGGCGGCTCTCTCCCGAGGAGGACCATGAACACTCTGGCTTACCTCTCGCAGGATTTGCGTTACGGGCTGCGTGGCATTCGCAAGGACCGCAGCTTCGCTCTGCTCGCCATCGTCGCTCTTGCGCTTGGCATTGGCGCCGCCACCGTCATCTTCAGCGTGATTGACGCTGTCGTGCTGGAGCCTTTCCCATATCGGGATCCGAACAACATCGTCAGATTCTACGTTCACGACAATTCCAAGCCGGACCAGGAAGGACGGCCTGGCTTCACCATGGCGGAATTCGCAGCTTACCGCGACCGCAACCAGGTATTCTCCGACATCATCGCCGGCAGCGGCATGGATGTCCTGTACACGGAGAAAGGTGGTACGAAGCAGTTCAGCGGATTTGCAATGACTCCGAACATGCTACACTTTCTGGGAGTCAAGCCCATTTTAGGACGCGGAATCGTTCCCGAGGATGGCCGTCCGGACGCACCGCCGGTTGCTGTGATGAGTTATCGCGTATGGCAGAGGGAATTTCAAGCCGATCCCAGGGTCGTCGGTAGCCTGTTGACGCTCAACGGTAAACAAACGACGCTCGTTGGCATCATGCCGCCCCGGTTCCGTTATGGGAGCGGTGATTTCTGGCTGCCGATCGTGATTAACCCAGCTGACACGGATCCGTTTCACTTTATGGGGGTGATGGCGCGGCTCAAGCCCGGAGTGACGCTCGAAGCTGCGGCGAGCGATCTCGACGTGATCGGCCATTCGTTGGCAAAGATTTATCCCAAATTGTATCCAGCCAACTTCCGCATAAAAACCTGGACGCTCACCGACTCCGTCGTCCACTACTTCCGGACGACGCTGTTCATCCTCTTGGGCGCCGTCGGCATGTTGTTGCTGATTGCATGCAGCAACGTGGCGAATCTCCTGCTGGCTCGTGCAACTCGCCGTCAGAAGGAAATCGCAATCCGCGCATCCATTGGTGCAAGCCGCTCGCGCATTGTGTTGCAGTTGCTGGTGGAGAGTTTCGTTCTTGCCGCATTGGGATGTCTTGCAGGCTGGGCGCTTGCGTTCTTCGGACTGAAGGGAATTGTCGCAGCGATCCCGCCAGAGTTCATACCGTCTGAGGCTGTAGTCCGGCTGAATCTTCGCGTCCTCGCTTTTGCGGTGGGAGTGACTGCGCTTACCACGCTC
>DATLKS010000167.1:0-17076 GCA_035538255.1 Terriglobales bacterium | reverse complement strand
TCACGCTGCGCTATATGCCACGCCAGAGATGTCTTGAACTGAAGTCTTTAAAAGAGTATCTGACCTGCTATCGCAATCTCGGCATCTTCCAAGAAAACATTGTCAACCGAGTGCTCGATGATGTAGTGCGCGCCGCAGACCCCGAGTGGGCGCTCGTTCGTGGAGTGTTTCGCCCGCGCGGAGGAATTGGCACCACCGTTGAGGCACGCTGGCCTCGTCCAGCAACGACGAATAACAGCAAGGGACACGCATAGATGACGCGCGCTACGCGTCCGCTTCTCGTGCTCGGATTGCTAACCGCGCTCAATTTCCTTAACTACATCGACCGCTACATCCTATTCGGCGTGTTGCCGCTCATCAAACGAGAGTTTCATTCCTCTGACACTGCTCTGGGGGCGCTCACGACGGTATTTTTCATCTTCTATATGTGTTCGGCGCCGGCGATTGGCTTTCTGGCTGATCGAAAGTCGCGCAAGGCGATTATTACCATGGGCGCCCTAGTGTGGAGCGGCGCCACACTTCTGACCGCTGCGACGCACAGCTTCTCGACTCTCCTGATTCGCCACACAATCGTCGGAGTTGGCGAAGCCACCTTCTCGCTGATTGCGCCGGCCTACATCGCGGATCTCTTCCCCGAGGAGCGCCGGGGACGAGTGCTCTCGTTCTTTTACCTGGCCATTCCAATGGGGGCGGCCCTCGGTTACATGATCGGCGGCGCGCTCGGGACTAGCCGCGGTTGGCGTGCGCCGTTCTACATCTGTGCTATCCCGGGGTTTCTGGTGGCCTTCGCCTTTTACTTCGCAGGTGCTGAACCTCGGCGCGGTGAACGCGAGGTTGCGCTGCACTCCATCGAGCGTACAACATTCCGCGGTCTGCTCCGCAATCCCGCATTCTGGACCGCCACTCTCGGACTCGCAATGATGACGTTTGCCATGGGCGGTATCTCCACCTGGATGCCTACATTCCTGGAACGGGAGAAAGGAATACCACTGGACCGGGCTAATTACTATTTTGGACTGATCACTGTGATCGACGGTTTGGCCGGCACTGCCGTCGGTGGATGGCTCGGCGATCTCTGGCTCCTCCGCTCGCGAGCTGCATACTATGCGCTGTCCGCTTTCAGCATGCTGCTCGCCATTCCAGGAGCGCTCTACGCGTTCTACGGAAACCCAGCCTGGATCTTTCCCTCGTTCTTTGTCGCTGAATTCTTCCTCTTTTTAAACACCGGGCCGCTGAATGCCGCGATTGTCAATTCAGTGGCGGCACCGATCCGTGCTACGGCGATTGGACTAAATCTCTTTGTCATTCATCTACTCGGTGACGCTTTCTCACCGACAATCATCGGAGTTATCTCAGACAGAAGCAGCTTGCGTTTAGGATTTTCGGTGACTCTGGTCGCAATGGTTCTCTCCGCCATTATTCTCTTCATTGGAATGCGTTTTGCGCCGCCACGGTCGATTGAGCAGCAGAGCCTTGCCGGAGCCTCCGCATGAGTCGCTGGATTTGGTTGGCAGCAGGGCTGATTCTCGGAGCGGACTGGTTGCGCAGGTCTCTCGCAGCGGAAGTTGGAATGGCGAGGCTCGAAGACTTGACCCGCCCAGAATGGGATCGTCTGCCTAAGCTGATCGGCAACCAGCCCAGACTATCGGTGGTAGTGCCGGCCAGAAATGAGTCGGCGAACATCGAACAATGCCTTCGGTCTTTGGTCGAACAAGACTATCCCAATCTGGAAATCTGTGCGGTGGATGATCGTTCGTCGGACGCGACGGGAAGCATCATGAACCGTCTGCAGCGTGAATTTCCTGGAAAGCTGGGCGCGCTTCATTTAACCGGACTGCCCGCCGGATGGTTAGGGAAGACGCATGCGATGTGGCGCGGGGCTGCAGCTAGCAAGAGCGACTGGATTCTCTTCACCGATGGCGATATCGTTTTCCGATCCGACACTCTTCGACGCACGCTTACGTATGCCGAGCTGACCGGCTGCGATCATCTTGTAATTTTCCCGACGATGATCATGAAGACCTTTGGCGAACGGATGATGCTTGGCTTCTTTGGACTGGCTTCGTCGTTATTGCTGCGGGCCTGGAAGGTGAAAGATCCACGGGTGAAAGACTCGATCGGTGCCGGAGCCTTCAATCTGATTCGCCGTAATGCCTACGAAGGCGTCGGCACGTATCAAGCGCTTCGAATGGAGGTCATTGACGATCTGAAGCTCGGGCAGGCAGTGAAGGAGCATGGCTTTGCACAGGACTGTGTGCGCGGTCCGGGTCTGGTGCGGTTGCGCTGGGCGGAAGGCGCATTCGGCGTCGTGCGGAACCTGCAGAAGAACATGTTCAGCTTGCTGCGATTCAGTTGGCCGCTGTCGCTACTCGCAGCAGTTGGAGCGATGATCTATCATCTTGGCCCTTGGCTTGGCCTTATTTTCGCTCCGGGCGCTGCAAAAATCGGCTTTGCTGTCAGTATTTTCTCCATCGTACTGCTATACGTACGCGTGGCCCGGCAATTCGAGCTGCCGCTTTGGTACTTGTTTACGCAGCCTCTGGCGGCTCTGATGTTTGTTTACTCGCTTCTAAACTCGGCTATAAGTTCAGTCATTCATGGAGGAGTCGTGTGGCGGGGAACGACGTATTCAGTCGACGAGATCCGCCGAGTTGCACAGACCAGACGTCAGGAGCGAGACCAGCGGCTGAGACGAGAAGCTGCGCGCCAAGTGGCGAGGATGACAGAATAAGCTCGGGCGACGGTAGATGTTCTATGCTCACAAGGTCAAAGGTTCGAGGAAATATCAAGCGGCAAACAGTAACTCTAGGTCTGGTTATATCCGTTCTCTCGGCGTCTGCGTTCTCCCAAACCGATAAGCTCGATGCGCTTCTTGAGGCGGGCCACTTCAAGCTGGTTGCGCGGTCCATCGACCCAAGCAAAAACCGTGACGCTGAGACCCTCTACCTGCTTTCCAAGATCAATGAAGGGTTTCACAAGACGGACCAGGCAGTTAGCCTAGCGGAGGCGGCGGTCAAGCTGAATCCGAACAAAGCCAAATACCACCTCCAGCTCGCTGGTGTGCTTAGCGATCGAGCCGACAACGTCAATATCTTCAAGAAAATCTCCTTAGCGGGTCGCATTCGATCCGAACTTGAGACTGCGGTGAAGCTCGAACCCAAGAATGCTGACTGTCTTTTCGGCTTGATGATGTTCTACCAGGCAGCTCCAGGCGTCGCTGGGGGCAGTAAAGACAAGGCGCGGCAAACCGCAGAGCAGATTGCTCAGGTTGATGAATCGATGGGCTACCTCGCTAAAGCGAGACTGGCCCTTGGCAGCAACGAAAAAGATAAGGTCGAGAGCTTATATGTGAAGGCTGTGAAAGCGAATCCCAAGAACTTTGAGGCGCTGATGGCGTTAGGGAGCTATTACGCGTCAGATGCGCAGAAGAAGTATGACTTAGCTGAAAAGTACGCTAAACAGGCGCTTAATCTGGATGCAACCCGAAATCCCCCCTACGTAATTTCCGCAGAGGCCCAAGCATTCAAACAGCGTTGGGAAAAGCTCGAATCAGTTTTGTCCGAAGCGGCGCAGGAGAACCCCGATGACCTGAATCCCTTCTACCAGGCGGGAAGAACGCTGCTGCAGCTGAATCAGGAGCTCTCACGTGCTAAACGGTACATGCGGAAGTACTTGTCGCAGGATCCGGAGGCACTCACTCGGTCTCTCAGCGCGGCACACTGGCGCCTCGGGCTGATTCTCGAGAAGGAGGGGCGCAAAGCCGATGCCATTAAAGAAATGGAAGAATCTCTGCGCCTTCAACCTGATTTTGAGAATGCCAAGAAGGATCTGAAGCGACTGAAAGGCTAATTCCCGAGCAGCCTCACGATAGCCTGGGCAAGGCCCTCCATCGTGTATTCATCCGCCTCAACGTGGACAGGTAGGCCGTATTCCCGAAGTGTTTCCGAAGTTACAGGACCGATGGAAGCGAATTTTATCTTTGCGAGCTTTGCGGGAATATCGGTTCCGACAAGTAGCGACAGAAAGTTCTTGACCGTAGATGAACTCGTGAAAGTGATCACTTCGGCAGGAGGGCCTTCAGCGAAGATTTCAGACAGACGCGCCTGGGCGTCCTCTGGAATGACGCTCTGGTATGCCTCCACCACATCAACGTGCGCCCCGAAATGGCGCAACTCCTCCGGAATTACGTCGCGTGCAGTTTTTGCGCGAACGAGTAGCACTCTCTCACCTTTTACCAGCTTACGGAGCGAGCGCACTACTTCTTCGGCTACATAACGCTGCGGAACAACATCTACGACCAGACCATGATCTTGAATCCGCTCCTCAGTAACGGGACCGATAGCTGCGACCTTTAGATGCTGCAAGGAATCCACGCTCATGCCCAGCGATTCAAGCCGGGAGAACAGCGCCTCAACGCCATTCACGCTGGTGAGAATGAGCCAGTCGTATTGCAGAATATCTTTCAGCGCAATGTCGAAGGCATCGAATGAGTCAGGTGGACGGATCTCGATCACAGGGGCCTCGACAACTTCAGCTCCAAAATTGCGCAGCAAAGCTGAAAGTCCCTCGGCCTGTTTGTGAGCGCGAGTTACGACTATGCGTTTTCCTGCCAAGGGACCAGCAGTCACCAATTCTGCCACTCGGTGTGCCTGAGCGTCCGCGGGTTTTCGCTTCGCTTGCATAAGAATGCAGGATACTACGGCTGCTGCGGAACGGACGCTTCTCGGCCGTAAACGGCGTGGAGAATCCGCTGTGCGCCGCGAGCCAGTAGACCTTGGGCAACTTCCGAGCCGAGCTTTTGTGGATCTGAGCCGACGCGCTGCTCGCGTACGATCTCCGCGCCATCGGGACTGGCAACCACTGCCTGCAGCAGTAGCTCTCGTCCGCGAAGTTGCGCATAAGCTCCGATCGGAACCTGACAGCCTCCTCCGAGCGCGTTCAAAGCGACGCGCTCGCACTCGACCGCCAGCCGCGTCGGACCGTGTTCGAGAAATTTCAGCGCCGCGGTTGTGTTCAGATCGTCTGCGCGCGTCTCAATAGCGAGCGCTCCCTGTCCGGCTGCCGGACACATAACTCCGGGATCGAGGTACTCGCGCACCGCACTACTCATTCCCAGTCTTTTGAGGCCCGACGCGGCCAAAATAATTGCATCGAATTCTCCCCCTTGCAGTTTGCTCAAACGGGTATCGATGTTACCTCGCAATGGAATGATCTCGAGGTCATGGCGCAAAGCATGTAATTGCGCCTGCCGTCGCAGGCTGCTGGTGCCTACTCGTGCTTGCTTGGGAAGCTCCCCGATTCGGGAATACTTATCTGACAAAAACGCGTCACGAGGATCCTGCCGTTCTGGCACCGCCGCAAGCGCAAATCTGCATGGCAGTTCGGTAGGCAGATCTTTTAGGCTGTGCACGGCGAGATCGATATGGTCCGCCAACAGCGCCTCTTCGATCTCTTTGGTGAACATGCCCTTAGTGCCCACCTTGGCGAGAGCTACGTCAGTGATCTTGTCTCCGGTCGTCTTAATTACCTCGATGGAAACTGTGTGACCTCGCTGTTGGAGCAGTCCAGAAATGTAGTTCGCCTGCCAGAGTGCAAGCTGAGAGCCGCGGGAGCCAATGCGGAGATGAGCCATCAGCGACGCGGAGCGGATTTATGGAGTGTAGATTCTTTCTCGTCCGGATCGCTCAGCTCAGATTCTAAATTGGCTGTCTCCTCGGACATTTCACATGCGCTTTTTGCCGTCGAAGCGCCGTTGCTTCGAACTGGCTCAGCATCGATGCCAAAGACGTTACGCAGAAGCTCCGCCGTGCTGAGCAGTTCGTCAGAGCCGCTCAAATTCTTCAATGCAGAAATCGGGAGGTGAAGGATTTTGTTTGCTATCCTGCGAGTGAGGCCGTCGATGGCGCTCTGTTGTTCAGCCGTCAGAGATCCAAGTCTGCTGCGCAGGCGATCGATTTCATTTTGGCGAATTTCTTCCACCCGGCGTTGCAGCGCGACAATTGTGGGAACGGCGTCGAGGCTCTGCATGCGGCGGCGGAAGCGTATGACCTCCTCCTCGATCAGTGCTTCAGCCTTTTGTGCCTCGCGTCCACGGTCAGCTACATTGCTTTCCACGACCTGCTGCAAGTCGTCGATGTCGTAAACGAAGATGCCCTCCACTTGGCTCATCGCCGGATCGACATCACGTGGCACAGCAATATCGATGAAAAACATGGGCCGGTTCTTGCGGCGGTGCATGAACAATTCGCCATGCTCGCGCCGGAAGATCGCGTGCGGTGCGCCGGTAGAGGTGATGATAATGTCCGCCTGATCGGCGCTTTCATATAGGCGATCAAAATGGATCGCGCTGCCACCGACCTTTTCCGCCATCTGCCGTGCGCGTTCATGAGTGCGATTTGAGACGAAGATCGCTCCTGCTCCGTTCGAGCGCAGATGTCGCGCAGCCAATTCGCTCATCTTGCCAGCGCCGACTACATAAACATTGCGTCCACGTAGATTGCCGAAGATCTTCTTCGCCAGTTCCACAGCAACCGATGCCACGGAGACGGCGGAGCTTCCAATCGCAGTCTCCGTGCGCACCCGCTTAGCGACAAAAAGAGCGCGGCTGAGCAGAGAATCGAGATTTGAATGAATCGAGCCAACCGCCTTGGCAATTGCGTAGGAGTGCTTGACCTGGCCAAGAATTTGCGGTTCACCTACGATCATGGAATCAAGGCTGGCGGTAACGCGAAAGACGTGCCGAACTACTTCGTCATCCGTGTATTTGTAAAGATGCGGGTGGATATCTGCGATGTCGGTGAGGAAATAATCGCGAACAAAGAGATGCAAATCCGCAGTCACGTCAGAGCACACGGCAAATTCGACACGATTGCAAGTGGAGAAGACTACGCACTCAGAGACGCCAGGATGCTCCATCAGCTTCCGGGTGGCTTCCTCGAGCCGCCATTCTGGAATCGCAAGACGCTCGCGCACTTCCACTGGAGCAGTCTTGTGATTCACGCCAATGAGCTGGAGTTTCATCGCGCTATAAACCTGTGCACGCCGCTAAAGTAGTTTGCGGCCCAGACGCTCAGTGCAGCGGCAAATGCAAATGCGGAGAGGAGCGCGGCACGCCGTCCGCGCCATCCGGAGTTCCACCGCGTAAACAGCATGAGCACGTACACACCCCACATCAACAGGCTGAGGATCACTTTGGGATCGAGAAAGTACCTTGCTCCATATTGAATCTGAGCGATTATCGAGCCCGCGATGAGACCAACTGTCATGAAGGGAAAACCGATAAGCAGAAGCCGGTATCCAATTTTGTCGATTGTCTCCAGCGCCGGCAGTCGGCCTGCGATTCCGTTCAGGTTCTTTCGCTTAAGGCTGCGCTCGTGCAACAAATACAACACGCTCGCGATAAAGCTGAAAAACAGCGCCGAATAACCGATGAGAATCAGGATTATGTGTGTGTAGATCCAGCCACTGCGAAGGAGCGGAGACCCGAATTGGGGCGCACCTTGCGCCAGCGCGGCCGAGAACGACAATAGGAAAGCAATCGGCAAGACAGCGATGCCTGGGGAGGTCGTGCGGTAGAGGTAATAGACTCCAATGAAAAGCAACATCATCAGAAAAGCCAGCAGCGATTCAGACTGATGCAGAGGCATCGCGACCATCTTGCCGGCGGCAAAAGCCTCGACTAAAGCCACAAAGTGCAGAGTCACCGCAACCACGGCGACAGGCAGCGTGGCGCGAGAGATGATTTCCCGGCGGCGTACCAATGCAGTGAACGCATAAAGCAGGCTTACGCCGTAGAGAGTCACCGCGATTCGTAACCAGAAGAAAGACATCACTAAATTGGCTTTCTTTTGCGATCTATGTGAATCCGCGGGATTGGACCGCGATCCGGCATTTTCGAAGCAAACAGTACCACGAATTATACGCATCGGAGTAGGATTTCCGGGTCTTACACAAACTCGATTATCTGATGATCGCGACACTCAGGCTTGTACTGTTCAAGCAGTTGTTCGATGAGGGGAGTCCCGTATTTGCTGAGGAAGTAGATGCCGGCGATCCTGCGCTCCTGTAGTTCCTTTTCCGGGAATAACATTGAGCTGAGCAGCGTCACATGCCGCTCGAGTACCTGTTCGCGGTGTCCATATGCGCGCGCGGCGCGACCTTCCAATTGTTCAAGCTGATACTGCATTTTCCGCGCCGCGACTTCGCCCGCGGCCTCCAGCGTCGGGTCAAGTCTCTTGAGGGAGTGCAGCAGGGGAGTGAGCAGGCGCTCCAGTTGCTCGCGGCTTCGATCGAAATCTTCTTTGATGTCGGCGGGAATCGTGCGGCGCGACAGGAGGGCGAAGAAGTCGTCTTTAGGCTGAAGTACGTCGCGGAGCCTCAAGCCATATTTGCGCATCCAGTTCGCTAATCGGGCATCGATCAGAGTCGCCGAGAATCGCGGAAACACAGTCGTGCTTCTTCCCAGCAGGTGCTCGTATACGACCTGAACCTGCGCGAAATACGCTGTCTCAGCCGGGCCGGCAATGTACGTAGCTGTGGGAAGCAGGTAATCCTGCAGCACCGGTCGCAGCAGAACATTCGCTGTGAACAGTTCCGCATTCTCAACGATCTTTCCTTCGAGTTCCTCAACGCTCCAATGCTCGCCATTGGCGGAGAAATGTCCATTCTTCCTGTGAACAGGCACGCGTGCTCCGTTGCGCAAGTAGAAGAGCAAGGTGGAAGTATTCGTGACTTTGACTTGTGCGTGGTAACCGGCTGCTTCGAGTTCTTTTCCGCGATCAAGGAGTGCGCGCGTTAAGGATTCCACTTCTTGCGCAGACCTCTGCATCAGTGGCGCGCTAATGCTGTGCACTTCTTGATCGGACGGCTCAAGGAGAATCAGACCGTGCTGCGAAAACAGCTTCACCATCAGCTCGGCAAATGCGCCGGCAAATGTCTGGCCGGGACGATAGGCTGCCCGTACGAAATTAAAAACTTCCGAGTCCCCTGAGAGAGACTTGAGATTTTCAACTAAGGAAGAAATGTCGCTGTCGAAACGGATGCTTCCAACCGGAGCCGACTCACTACCATGCGAAGCCGTTTCGAGCCGCTGCAATCCTCTTTCGCCGTCGGGAACGACCACATGATTCACTTCAGCCAGATCGTGATCTTCCGAGGCCAGCCAGAACACGGGAACGGTGTCCACGCCTCTCGCGTTGAGTTCACGAGCGAGACGGATTGCCGTTACTGCTTTGTAGATCGTGTACGACGGGCCGAGAAATAAGCCGACCTGCTGACCGGTGACAACGGCGCAGGCGCCTCTTCTGAATTTTTGAATATTGGCAAGTGCCTCGGGAGCAGCATTCCAGCCACGGTTCTGCTTCTCGAGGATACTGGCCACAAGTTGCCGACGGTCAAGCGGGACATCGATTTTGCGAGCGTGAGCCGCGAGTTCATCAAGCGAATAGGTCGAAGTGGGATAAAAAGGGCGAACCTGCGGATTACTGGAGAGGAAGTCGAGAAAGAGGAGTGACGTACCGGGTACTTCACGAAACGACAGACATTGACTATCCAATCGAGCCTCTCTCCGACACCGATACTACAGCGCAAAGTTGGATTTCAGTGGGATGCCGAAAGATGCAGAAATGTGGGACTTAGCTGGCAGCCATCGCCGCTTCGCTTGCGTATTTCTGGATCTGGTCCCATGCGGCGCGGACGTGCTCGGCCTCTGTATAGCTCTGTCCAACACAGAAGCGGAGCACAAACCTACCATTCAATTTCGTGTGCGACAGAAACAACTTGCCTGAGGTATTCAGCTTTTGCATGAGAGACTCGCTTGCCGAATCAGGACCTCTCAAGCGAAAGCACACCAGGTTCAACGAGACAGGCGCAATAATCTCGAAGCGGCGATCGGCCCGCAGCCATTCCGCAAATTTTTGCGTGAGCTCGATATGGTGCCGCACCATCGCGCGCAGGCCTTCCACTCCATAGGAGCGAATCACGCACCACAGCTTCAGCGCGCGGAAACGCCGGCCGAGCGGGATGTGCCAGTCGCGATAATCGACGACTGAGCCGCTGGATGAGGCAGTATTGCGCAAATATTCAGGCGTGATGGTTAAGGTATCTGTCAGCTCCTTGCGATTCCGGACGTAGAAGCAGGTGCAGTCAAAGTTTGTCAGCATCCACTTGTGGCAGTCAAAGCAATAGCTGTCCGCATACTCCAGGCCGGAGTGGATGTGGCGCAGCTCCTCACAAAGCGCGGCGGTGCCGGCCATGGCCGCGTCCACGTGCAGCCAGACGTTGTGCTCGCGACATATCGCGCCGATTTCTGGCAAAGGATCGATCGACATCGTGGATGTAGTTCCCACTGTGGCACCAACAAAACAAGGAGTACGCCCGGCACGCTTGTCATCTTCGATCGCGCGATGCAGCAGGGAAGGCTTCATGCGAAAGGCTTCGTCCACTTCAATTACCCGCAGGTTCTTTCGTCCGATGCCGGCGACCTTGATGGCCTTCTCGATGGATGAGTGAGCCTGGCTCGAAGTGTAGGCAGTCAAGCGCTGATCACATCCATTCTCATTCGAGTCCAATTGCGTTGCACGCTCGCGTCCGGCCAGCACAGCACAGAGATTTGCACTGGAAGCCGAGTCCTGGATCACGCCGCCACCGCTGCTGGTAGAGAGAAACGATTCAGGCAAACCCAGCATCTCGACGAGCCAGTCGAGGACGCGCATCTCGAGCTCGGTGCATGCCGGGCTCGTCGCCCACAGCATCCCCTGCACTCCCAATCCGGACGAAAGCAGGTCTCCAGCTACAGACGCCGGAGAACTATTTGCCGGGAAGTAAGCAAAGAAATTGGGTGACTGCCAATGCGTGATTCCGGGAAGGATCTTTGCATCGAGATCTTTCAGGATAGCTTCGAAGCTCTCGGGATGAGCGGGCGCATGCTGGGGAAGAGAGCGCAAAGTGTCCCCAGGTTTCAGCGGGGACAAAACCGGAAGCTCTGGAGCCCGCTCCAGGTATCGCGAGATCCAGTCGATGGCGGCATGACCTTGGCGGCTAAGCTGTTTGGCTGCTGCGTGGGATTTGCTGTTGGAGGGCATAAACACTATCTTGTCAGACTAAGTGCACCCATACACTTGCGCCTGATCTCTCGGGAGAACGGCACTCGAAGTTAAAAGCGGACTTTGAATTCTGGTCCCTGATGCACGTGAATGCTATCGATGAATCGCACCTTGCCGGTGCCCCGTGTCATGACCAGCGACTGTGTGCGGATGCCGTCTCCGAAGAAGCGAACGCCTTTGAGCAGAGATCCATCGGTCACGCCACATGCAGCGAATACGATATTTTCACCGGGTGCCAGATCCTCCGAGCGATAGATCTTTTTCAGATCTCGTATTCCCATTTTGGCAACACGCTCTTCAAGTTCAGGCCGGTCGATGACCAGACGCGCCAGGATTTCGCCGTTCAGACAACGCATTGCCGCCGCAGTAATCACGCCTTCCGGCGCTCCGCCAATGCCCATGACAGCGTGGACGCCGGTGCCGAGCACGGCAGCTGCGATTCCGGCTGACAGATCGCCATCGCCGATCAGCTTAATGCGCGCACCCGTCGCCCGAATCTCGTTGATCAGCTTTTCGTGCCGCGGGCGATCGAGAACGATAATCACTAAGTCCTTTACATTTCGATCGAGACTCTTCGCGATCATCTTCAGGTTGTATTTCACGGGAGCATCAAGATCGATGCCATCTTTGCAAGCCGGTCCGACCACCAGCTTTTCCATGTAGCAATCGGGAGCATGCAGCAATCCGCCGCGCTCAGATGCAGCGAGGACGGTGATCGCATTGGGAGCTCCGGTTGCACAGAGGTTTGTGCCTTCCAATGGATCGACGGCAATGTCCACTTCGGGAAACGCCAAATTTCCATGCATGTTGGCGCCGACCTTTTCCCCGATGTAGAGCATGGGCGCCTTGTCCCGTTCGCCTTCACCGATCACGATGGTTCCGCGCATAGGGATGGAATCCATCGTCCGGCGCATGGCCTCCGTGGCCACCTGATCGGATCGTGGACGATCTCCCATGCCCATCGTCTTGGCGGACTCAATGGCGGCTTCTTCGACTACACGGGTAAATTCGAGTGCCAGCTCGAATTCCATCTGCTGGGTAAGTCCATTGGTGGGCTGAGCAGTTTCCAGAACGGGTTGCTGCATTACGTCCTCCGGAGAGTCAGTTCTGACCCTATAGTTAGAGGCAGGAAGGGGCGGCCTGCAGACGAAAACTGCTGATTATAGCCCGGGAGATTGTTGGGTGGAGCGAAAACTTGTCAGGTGAGCTACTCCCTGCAAACAAGGAAAGGAAAAAGGGTTAGTTTGAATTTGCCGCTGAAATCAGCGAATTCTGCCCAAATTTGCAAAGCTCTCAAAGCCGAGAAATAACAGCGATTTTCCCTTTCTTTTGTCCTAACAAAAACACGAATAAACGGCTTAAGGCGATTTAGTGCATCAATCCATGAAGACGCAGGGAAGTCTACCGAAGCCCGCCTATTCCACGAAGAGCTCGTCCACATAGCAATATCTCCACGCTTCTCCTGGTTCGAAGGAGCGAATCACCGGATGTTTACTGGAGTGAAAGTGCTTGGTGGCATGCTTGTTCTTTGAGGAATCGCAGCAGCCCACGTGACCGCAGCTAAGGCAAAGGCGCAGATGGACCCAGCGGTCGCCCATCTTCAGGCATTCTTCGCAGCCGCTGCTGTTTGCCTTGTGATCCTTGGAACTCTGCAGGTGGTTACATGTCTCGGCCATAACTTTTTCAACTCGTGGGATGATACGCCTCGTTTGCTCTGTCTAACCTGGAACTCAAAACGCATCGATTCCGGTAACATTAGCCCCGATGATGAGTGTATGAATGTCGTGCGTCCCCTCGTAGGTCTTTACCGATTCCAGGTTCATCATGTGCCGCATGATCGGATAGTCATCCGCGATGCCGTTTGCGCCCAGGATGTCGCGCGCCATGCGCGCGCTCTCCAATGCCATCCAAACATTGTTTCGTTTTGCCATGGAGATGTGCTGATGCTGCACCTTTTCGCCATCTTTCAGTCTTCCCACTTGTAACGCGAGGAGTTGAGCCTTAGTAATCTCCGTGATCATCCAGGCGAGCTTCTCCTGCACGAGCTGGTGCGAAGCGATGGGCTGATCGCGAAACTGCTTGCGAAGCAGGGAATACTGAAGTGCTGTGTCGTAACACGACATGGCAGCGCCAATCGCTCCCCACGCGATGCCATACCGGGCCTGGTTGAGACACATCAACGGAGACTTGATTCCATCCGACTTCGGCAACAGGTTGGTTGCCGGCACGCGCACATCCTGCAGCGACAGGCCGGATGTGACCGACGCGCGCAGCGACCACTTTCCGTGGACATCCTGGGCAGAGAATCCCGGCCGGTTCGTCTCGACAAGAAATCCGCGAACTTTGCCTCCATGTTCATCGCTCTTGGCCCATATCACCGCGACATCCGCGATCGATCCGGAGGTGATCCACATCTTTTCGCCGCTCAGGACATAGTCGTTGCCGTCCTTCACTGCTCGTGTTCGCATGCCCGCTGGATTGGAGCCGAAGCCGGGTTCCGTGAGTCCAAAACACCCGAGCTTCTCGCCCCTGGCGAGCTTCGGCAGCCAATATTGCTTCTGCTCATCGCTTCCAAACGCATAGATGGGATACATCACCAACGCCGACTGCACGCTCACAAATGAACGCACACCGCTGTCGCCGCGCTCGAGTTCTTGCATCACCAGCCCATATTCAACATTCGACATGCCCGCGCAGCCATAGCCTTTCAGGCTGGCACCGAAGAAGCCAAGGTCGGCCATTGGCTTTACCAGTTCGCGGGGGAAGCGGCCCTCGCGATTGCACTCTTCGATGATCGGAACGAGATTGTCTTCGATGAATTTGCGCGTGTTCTCGCGCACGAGGCGCTCATCTTCGGAGAGGAGCGAGTCAAACTCGATAAAATCAACACCCCTGAATTTGAATGGAGGCATGCAGAGTCTCTCTCGGCGAGTCTGTCGGTCGCACTGTTGGCTGAAATGCTGATTTAAGGAAAACAGATTACGTTAACAGATGGGCGTCGCTTTCTGCTCGGATTTCATCGGACGTCTTTGAACGAAAACTGCATTTCAGGCGATCCTGAACTTTATGACGAATAACTGCTTGCACTTTCTGATCCTTCTCATGCTTGTCGCTGTCTTGTGCATTGGGCAAACGGAACGAAAGACTGCGCCTGGTAATGCTCCGGGCGGACTTCCGCAAACGACTGTTGTTGCGCATCGTCTCGGTGCCGACCACGCCGAGGGCATTGCCATTCTTGATATGAATGGTGATGGGCGTCCTGACATTCTCAGCGGAGCATACTGGTATGAGAATCCAGGAGCACAGGGTGGCGAGTGGAAGCGGCATCAATATCGGGAAGTCGGCATTCACGGCGAGTTCGTCTCCGACTGCGGTGAGTGGATTGTTGATGTGAATCACGATGGAGCCCCGGACGTGGTCACCGCCGGCTGGATCACCAACGGGCTGTGGTGGTACGAAAATCCGAAGAAGCCCGAGGTGCGATGGCAGAAACATCTCATCGCCGACAGCTACGATACTGAAGGCGGCTGGATGGCCGACATCAACGGCGACGGCAAGCCCGATTTGGTGCTCGCACACTATCGGCGGCAGGCAATCTTATGGGTTGATTTCTCCGGTTTGCAGCCAAGAGTGCATCACGCAGGCGGCAGAGAGCAAGACGGGCATGGCATCGGCGTGGCGGACATCGATGGTGACGGTAAGGCTGATCTAGTCACTCCATATGGCTAGCTCAAAAACATCGACGCCGATAAGGATCAATGGGAGTGGCATCCAGACTGGAACCTGGGTGATGCTGGATTTCCGATCATTGGCTACGACGTGAATCACGATGGAAACCTCGACATCATATATGGCGAAGGTCACAGCTACGGGCTTTACTGGCTGGAGCAGCATCGCGAGGGAGCGGGTCGTCGCTGGATAAAGCACACCGTCGACGAATCATTTTCGCAAGCGCATGCGCTGTTGCTCGCAGATATAGATGGAGACGGTGAACCTGAGCTCATAACCGGAAAACGCTATCGCGGCCATGATGGACGCGACCCGGGATCGTACGATCCAATGGTCATTTACTACTACAAGATCAATCGTCAAACCGGAGACTTCTCGCGAAATCCGATTTCCGTAAATGGAACAGGTGGAGTGGGCACTCAGATCATAGCTGCTGACATGGACGCCGACGGGGACGTGGACATTGCAACAGCGGGCAAGAGCGGAGTCCATCTCTTCGAGAACATGAAGATAAACAAGGTACCCAGCGAGACTCGGGAGAAGGAGATCCTGATCGAAAAGAATTGGCCGTTTGCAGAAGAAGGACCGAATGTGGAGCAAGAAGACGCTCCACAACCAAAGTGACAGTCAAGCCCAACATGGGTCTGCGCCGCCCTCGCCGGTGTTTGGTCACCCTATTCCAGCCTTCAGCCTGAGCTATTTGCTCAATAGCCTGTGTTTTGTGTAGTGTTAGCCGCTCCTTGTCGTCCTAAAGGCCTTCTTTTGGCCAAACGATCTTCCGTGATGCTTGAACTGAAAGAGCGCAGCGTGCGATCTTTCGAAGGATCTATCGACTGGCTGATCCGGCTTTGGCGGCGCCGTGTTCTGGCTGGGTGAACTCACGAAGCAGATTGACCAACTCCCGGAGATGGAACGGTTTAGTGAGCCGCCCGAAACGGCACTCATCGCAAATCGCAATGTCTTCTTCGGCAAGTTGGGCGCCACTCATGACGATCACTTTTGTCTGCGGCATGCGTTTGTGAATGCTTGCCGCCAGCTGCACTCCATTTTCGTCGGGCAGCATGTAATCCACTACTACGGCTGTCGGTGGCTGATCCTGCACCATTTCTATCGCTTCAGTCGCGGTTTCGGCGGTGAGAACAAGCCATCCTTCTGCCTTAAGCTGAGTCGCCAAGAATGTGACGAGATCGTGATTGTCGTCGACCACCATCAAGCGCGAATTGGAGGTCAAGGGAGCCAATTGAGCTGAGCCGGTGTGTATCTCCAGTCCAGTGCCGTCGGCTGACAGCTCGATGAGAACCCGTGAGCCGGGCTCGATTCGCCCTGCGGCCACAAGTGTGGCGAGCGGTTGGGTGAGATTGCGATGGATCGTGCGCTTTAGCTCCCGCGCTCCATATTCGACACTTGTCCCTTTATCAAGGAGAAACTGGCGGCTGGCAGGCGAAACATCGATGGTGAAGCACCGATCGCCCAAGCGAGTATTGACGTGGTGTTGCAGCTTGGTGATGTGCTGTTCGAGGATGGCGGTGAGCGACTCCGATTCCAGCGGCATGAAAGTGATGACCGCGTCGATGCGGTTCACAAATTCCGGCGAGAATCGACGACGGACGGCAGCGAGGGCAATTGCCTCAAGCTTTCCGGGCAGATCACTGCGCAGGCGCTCCGCGCCCGCTTCAAATCCAAAATCCGGCTGACTTTCCCGCAGCATCTCCCTTGCGCCCAGATTGCTGGTGAAAAATATCAGGCTGTCGGTGAAGTCCACGCTGTTGCCGTCAGACAACTTCAACTGTGCCTTATCAAGAATTCCGAGCAGAAGACGTGTGAGCGACGGAGCCGCCTTTTCGATTTCGTCAAAGAGAACCAGCGAGAGCTTGCAGCCTGGGCTCGCGACCGACGACAGAGCATTTTGGTTAAGTACTGGTACCGTTTCACGGTGTCCGGTGTAGCCGGGAGGAGCACCAATCAGCTTGGCCACCTCGTGCTCCATTTGGTACTCGCCACAATCGATCTTTAGGACACTCTTTTCGCTGCCATGCAGGATTTCAGCCAGCGCCTCAACTGTGCGAGTCTTTCCTGTTCCTGTGGGACCCAGGAGGAGAAAGATTCCCGCAGGGCGTCCCTCTGGCGAGAGTTGCGCGCGATGCATCTCGATGTAGGGAACGATGGACTTAATGGCAGATGATTGCCCTACTACCTTCTTGCTGAGCACACCAATGAGATCTGCGTCTGGACTCGAACCTTGGCT
>DATLKS010000166.1:0-5802 GCA_035538255.1 Terriglobales bacterium | reverse complement strand
GATTCTACCGTTTTGCTGCTAGGCGAGACCGGAACGGGAAAAGAGTTGATCGCCCGCGCGATTCACGAACACAGCCGCCGCAAAGACCGCACTTTCGTGAAGCTGAACTGTGCTGCGATTCCCACCGGCTTATTGGAAAGTGAATTGTTCGGGCATGAAAAAGGAGCATTCACAGGCGCGATTTCCCAAAAAGTCGGCCGACTTGAGCTTGCTGACCACGGCACGCTCTTCCTGGATGAGGTTGGAGACATTCCGATTGAGATTCAGCCAAAGCTGCTGCGCGCTTTGCAGGAACGGGAGTTCGAGCGCCTGGGAAGCACGCACACGCGAAAGGTGAATGTCCGTCTCATTGCGGCGACCAATCGAGATCTCGAAAAGATGGTTGCTTCTCGGGAATTTCGCAGCGATCTGTACTACCGCTTGCATGTATTTCCAATCCGAATACCGCCGCTACGGGACAGAAGAGAGGATATTCCGCAACTCGTGAGTTACTTCGTCCAGAAGTTTGCCAAACAAATGCAGAGGAAAATTGAATCTATTTCTCCAGCGGTAATGAAGGGACTGACTGCATGGGAATGGCCGGGCAATATCCGGGAGCTGGAAAATTTTATCGAGCGGGCAGTGATTGTAAGTCGCGGCAAATCGCTTGAGGCGCCTCTCGGAGAGCTCCGCAAGCCCACTTATGAAGCGGTAGTAGAGCCTGGCAGTACGCAGTCTTCGCAGCAGAACATTGCTGAGATCGTCAAACAAACGCTAAACGCGATGAATGCCAAGAAAACTGTGACGAATGATTTCGCCAGGAAACAACAAGAAGAAATTGTGCGAGCGCTCACCGAGAGCAAGGGGCGCGTAGGTGGAGAAGATGGCGCTGCCGCACGCATGGGTACCAAACGCTCCACCCTCCTCTCTCGAATGAAGAGGTTCGGCATAGATCCCAAGCAATACGCCTAAATGGGTCGTCCCCGATTCTTGCATCGAGACTCCTTCATCCGGACCCGTACTTAGCAGTGTCAGCCTACAAGCACATCAGTACCGTTTGCGATTGTGATGGGTGCGGTGACGCCGGCCGAAGTACAACCTTGAAAATCCTGTACCGTGCACTCGCTTAGCTGACGAATCTGCCGCCGGCAGTTTCGGCTATTCGACAATTACTCTTCTAGTCCTACATCGAAAATTCATGCACTTACGCCTTCGAGAGTTTGGCATGCGCTTTGCTTTTATCCAAACTGCGAGGCAAATGAAATGTTGAAGATCTCCGTTATCGACAACCACGCTCAGCGCAGGTTGATTTTGGAGGGCAAGCTCATCTCGCCATGGACCACCGAGCTAAGAACTTTCTGCGAAAAACTCCGAGCGGATCTCGATCAGCGCGAACTGGTGATCAACATTAGGCACTTAACAGCTATTAGCCAGGAAGGCGAAAACCTCCTGCTCGAGTTGATGAAGGAAGGCGTGAAATTCCGCTCTTCCCAAGGCCTGTTTACCAAACACGTCTTGTCTGAACTCACTCGGAGACTGCGCAAGAACATCCAGGGGCTGGAAAGATGAAGGAGCAGAGTGGGAATGTCAAAACGGGCTACTGCGCGACGAACGAGAGGTTTCAGAGAGCCCTTGTGGAGCAAATGGCCAGACTTTACCTACGTAGCTTGTTCGAGGCGGACTTTTGCAATCGTCCTAGTGCTCGCCATTTCGGCCTCATTGCTGTATGCGATCGCGTGGTCAATCACTCTCCAAACGATGTGTTCATTCATCACGGCGCTAACTGCGGCTCTCCTTTCCAGAGCACGGTAACCAGCCATCGGAGCATTCGCAACTCTGAAACAGAAACTTCCGAAGCAGTGTGCACCGAACATCTGCTTTTGGAGCTCGCGCCTGTAATCCGCCTGAGGCGACAGGACGATCCCTTGGCTACTTCCCCTGGTCAAGCCTGGCAACGTTACGCTTCAGGCGCATTACGGATACGACTCAAAAAGGGAATCAGGAGAATGAATCAAATAGCGCAATTCATCGCAGGTGGAGGAAAGGGCCGGATACCTTTGCTGGTTGCGACTCTAGGGTTGACGGCAGCGTTGTGCGAGGTTGTGCCAGCGGCGGGGCAATCCAATCTCGGGTTGGGATCGATGACCAGTTACGGAACCTCCCAAAGCTCGACACGAGGCCAAGCAATCGCAATTCAGGGGAGCGTGCCGAGCGGTCCGGCAACCAGCGAAGTCTTGCATTTGACGCTGCGCGATGCAGTTAATCAAGCTCTTCGCTACAACCTGGGAAAGATTGAGAGCGGAGAAAACGTAACGACGGCTCGTGGTCAGCGACTGCTCGCGCTAAGCAATCTCCTGCCGCAGGTGACCGCAGGAGTAAGCGAAAACATAAATCAAACTAGTGTGGCAGAACTGGGAATCAAGAACGTGCCGCAGATTCCGAGGGTAATTGGCCCGTTCAGCTACAGCAGCGCGGATGCCAGTGTCAGCGCGACTCTGTTCAACTTTTCCTCCATTCAGCGCTTTCGCGCAGCGCGAACCGCAGAAGACGCCGCTAAGCTCAGCTATCAGGACACGCTTGATGTGGTAACGCTAGTTGTCGGAAATTCCTATCTTCAGGTAATCGAAGCCAGATCCCGCATCGAAGCGCAGGAAGCCCAGGTCCGAAACGCTCAGGCGCTTTACGATCAGGCACTCGATCAGTTCCAAGCTGGCACTGCACCGAAAATCGACGTCACGCGCACTGAGGTTCAGCTTCACACCGAACAGTACAACCTTAGCGTTGCGCGCAACAATTTCGACATTGCAAAGCTCGACCTGGCTCGTGCGGTTGGACTGCCTCTTGGTCAGCAGTTCGACCTCGCCGACACCCTTCCCTATGCCGACATCAATCCACCAACCGTGGATGAGGCGCTAAAGGCAGCGTACGGTTCGCGGAGCGATTTCTGCTCTGCTCTCGATTCGCAGAAAGCCGCCGAGCGTGATCTCTCAGCTGCCAAGGGCGAACGGTATCCGGTCGTGGCGATGAACGGGAGCTACAGCGATGTTGGCGCAACCTTCGGCCACTCGAATGGAAACTTCGAAGTGCAGGCTGGAGTTCGCGTGCCGCTGTTTACCGGCGGGCGCATTAAGGGTGACATCACCCAAGCAGAGGCTTCGTTGCATCAGCGAAAGGCAGAAGCCGAAAACGTGCGCGGCCAGGTTGATTATGACGTGCGTACAGCCTACCTGAATCTCAATGCCGCCAAAGAACAAGTCGATGTTGGGAAGCGCAACGTCGATCTTGCCAAATGAGAGCCTCGCTCGGTCGAAAGACCGCTTCACCTCTGGGGTTACCGACAGCGTAGAGGTAGTGCAGGCCGAGCAGGCTCTTGCCAGCGCCAACGACCAATACATCACCAGCGTTTATAGCCACAATCTGGCCAAACTCGCGCTAGCGCGCGCCCTGGGAGTCGCGCGCACCGATTACGGCCAATATTTAGGAAGGAAGTAATGTCACCTGAAACTAATGCTGCCAAGACACTTAGGCTTCCCGAAGTGGAAATCAATGGCAAGCCCCGTGACGACGACGAACTTGAGGGACCAGTCGCGGTTGAGGATCTCGAAAAACTGGCGACCAGTGTTGATGCAAGCGACAAGCGTCGCAGAAAGATGGCCATCCTTCTTTTTATCGCTGTCTTGGCTGTGATCGGCGGCGGTTTCTACGTTTGGCGCGCGTTTCAATACGAAGACACGGATGATGCTCAGATCGACGGGCACATCATGCCCTTGAGCGCGCGCATTACTGGCCAGATCCAGGAAGTAAAGGTTGTTGAGGGACAACTGGTGCACGCCGGGGACGTGCTCGTGACCATCGACCAAAGGGATTACAAGATCGCGGTGGCGCAAGCGCAGGCGAATGTAGCCGATGCCGAGGCCAATGCCTCAAGTTCTCATTGGAATATTCCGATTACTTCAGTCTCGACAAGCAGCAATCTCGCTTCTGCAGAGACCGCAGTCGTGAACGCAGAGGCGGGAGTCACCGCTGCCGAACAAAATCTGGAGTCTGCAAAAGCCGCTGCAGCACAGGCGGAAGCAAACGCCGCAAAGAGCGATGCCGATCTGGTGCGATACCGTCAGCTTGTAACCAAGGAAGATATTTCCCGTCAGCTCTATGATCAGGCGAATGCGACTGCGATAGCAAACCGCGCCGCCGTCGTCTCTGCCAAGGCAGCGGTGCTCGCCACCGAGCAGGCGCTACGGCAGGCACAAGGCAAGCTCCTGCAGTCCAAAGCCGACCTCCGCAGCGCGCAAACTGCGCCGCAACAAGTTTCCCTCACGCGTGCAAAGGCACTCGCTGCCGACGCGCAAGCCGTTCAGCGGAAGGCACAACTCGATCAGGCGGAACTCAACCTCAGTTTCACCGTTATCCGTTCTCCTGTAACGGGAATTGTGGGTAAGAAGTCTGTCGAGGTAGGTCAGAATGTCAGTGTTGGCCAGGAGTTAGTCGATGTCGTTCCTCTCGATGACATCTGGGTGACCGCCAACTTCAAGGAGACGCAACTCCAGCACATGGAACCAGGACAACGCGTCGAGATCAAGGTGGATGCATACGGCCGCAAGTGGAAGGGCCACCTAAGCAATCTTGGGGGAGGCACCGGCTCGGTCTTTAGCCTTTTACCTCCCGAGAATGCCACCGGCAACTACGTTAAGGTCGTGCAAAGAGTTCCGGTACGAATCGATTTCGACCGCGTTGCGGGAGAGAACTTCAATGCAGATGGGCAGCTGCTAAAGCCAGGCCTGTCCGTGGATCCTGAAGTGAGGGTGCGATGAGCTCTAGTTCCGTGTCGGCACACGACGCACTTCCGCAGCCCAGGGGTAACCCTTGGCTAATTGGGATTGTTGTCTCACTCGCTGCCTTCATGGAAGTGCTGGATACCAGCATTGCCAATGTGGCTCTGCCGCACATCGCCGGGAATCTGGGCGCGAGCAACGATGAGAGTACGTGGGTTCTCACCAGTTATCTAGTGTCAAACGCAGTCGTACTTCCCATTAGCGGTTTCCTTGTTGGCTGGCTCGGACGTAAGCGTTTCTTTCTGACTTGCATCGTGTTCTTCACCGCCAGCTCTTTTATGTGTGGAATTGCGCCAAGCCTTGGCTTACTGCTGCTTTTTCGCGTGCTGCAAGGCGCCTTTGGTGGCGGGCTGCAGCCGATGACGCAGGCAATCCTGGCGGATACTTTCCCGCCAGAGAAACGCGGATTGGCCTTCGCATTGTATGGAATCACCATCGTCTGTGCGCCCGCAATTGGTCCCACGCTAGGCGGCTGGATTACTGATGACTATTCCTGGCGCTGGATTTTCTATATCAATGTGCCTGTCGGGGTCTTGGCGGTGGTACTCGTGCACCAATTGATTGAGGATCCTCCATACCTGAAACGGGTCAAGAATGCTTTCGCCAATTTCGATTACCTCGGATTCTCTCTGCTTGCCATCGGCGTCGGTGCGCTGCAGGTGGCGCTCGACAAGGGGCAGGAAGACGATTGGTTCGGATCTCGCTTCATCACAACTCTGATTGTTGTCGCGACCATCGGTCTGGTTTCTCTCGTTATTTGGGAGTGGCGCCACAAAGAACCGCAGGTGGACGTTCGCTTATTCCAGCGCTTCAATTTTGCAAGCTGCAGCCTGATGATGTTCGTGCCTGGCGCCGTTCTGTTCAGTTCTACCCGGCAATTCCCGAGCCAGGAGCGTACACTCTTGTTCGACCGCTGCACCTGGTCGAAAGCAATGGTGAGATGAAGCTCAACCCGAAGCTCGTCCATCACCTGGTCGATACGCCGGACGGT
>DATLKS010000165.1:0-1955 GCA_035538255.1 Terriglobales bacterium | reverse complement strand
ACGGAATCAACGACCGTGATCGAGAACGATCTTTACAAGGTAAGTTTCAATAACCGAGGAGGCGTGGCGAAGTCATGGGTGCTGAAGAAGTATAAGGACGACAAAGGCCAGCCGCTCGAGCTGGTTAATTCGGCCGCCGCTTCACAGCTTGCAGGCTCATATATTGCGTATCCACTTTCGCTTTTCACCTATGACGAATCGCTACGTAACAAGCTGAAGGACGCACTCTATGTCGCCAGCGAGGATCATTCCGGAGCAAGCCGCGCGATTACGTTCGAATACTCAGACGGCAACGTGTCGGTCCATAAGAAGTTCACATTTGGAGAGACCTACGAGGTGCGAGTTGAAACCTCGGTCACGCAGAACGGTGCATATGTAACGGCCTATCCATCGTGGCCCGCCGGTTTTGGCGACGCTACAGTGCCGGCCTCCTATGCGGCCGCGCGCCTCGACATTGATCGCGAAGACAAAGTTGAGCGCATCAATTTTAAAAAGGTGAGTGGCGGTACCACCATCAATGGCCCGTTCAACTGGGCCGGCACTGCAGACCAGTATTTTGCCGCCGTCTTTCTGCCCGACGATCCGGATCGCGTGGCTCTCGTTACTCACCATAACGAGGTCCGCATTCCCAAGAATCTCGACAAGCCCGATCCAAACGATCAGGAACGAGTTCCCGTTTTAGGAGCCTCGGTGGGTACTCCTGGCGGCGCAACCAGCGAACGCATCTTCGTCGGCCCCAAGGCGCTGGACATCATATCCGACGTCCGCTCTTACTCGGCTCCGACTAGCGTGTCCACGCAGCCGAACGGTCCCACGCTGGAAAAGCTGGTGGATTTCGGCACCTTCTCCTTTTTCGCCAAGCCGCTCTTCCTGTGGCTGCGCTGGACCTATGAACATTGGACCGGTAATTACGGCTGGGCGATTCTGATTCTGACTCTGATCATCAACGTCGCGCTGCTGCCGCTGCGCATCTCCACGATCAAATCGGCGATGAAGATGCAGAAGCTGCAGCCGCAAGTGACCGCGATCAACGATAAGTACAAGCGGTTCAAGCTCACCGATCCGCGCCAGGCGGATAAGAACCGCGAACTGCAGGAACTATATAAACGTGAAGGCGTAAATCCTCTGGGCGGATGTCTGCCAAACCTACTGCAATTGCCATTCTTGTGGGCGTTCTACACGATGTTGGGCAGTGCCATAGAACTCCGTCATGCGTCGTGGCTATGGCTAAAGGATCTATCCAGTCCGTCTCATCTGCTGACGATTCTGTTCATTATTTCGATGTTCGCCATGCAGCAGCTCACACCGCAAGCGGGCATGGATCCGGCGCAGCAGAAGATGATGCAGTTCACCATGCCGCTCCTGCTCGGCATCTTTACCTGGAACCTCTCTGCGGGACTGAGCCTCTATTGGGCCGCGGGAAATGTGATCGGAATCATCCAACAGATGGCCTTTAATCGCACGAAGTTTGGTCAGGAAATGCGGGCACATCTGCAGAAGAGGGCTATGAAGAAGAGGTGAGAGGTGACTACACTCATGCTCGTGTTCCATGAAGGATAGGCCGAGAGATGCCGCTATCGAAGATCGATTTATTGCTTCTTGCCTGTTCCCAGCTTTTCCCGGATCATCTGGTAGAACTTCCAGACGTTTTCGCCGTCGCCTCGCGTGAGGCGGCGATAGATTTTCATGACGGGGAAGATTTTTGCTCCCCCGATGTCAATTGAGATCACGGGCGCGACCGTCCCGGGATAGGTCTCGACTCCCCATTCCCCGCCCCACAATCGGCGGATGGTCTCGCCGAAGTATGCGCCCCACACGCGCGATGTCGTGTCGAGTCGTTCCTGTGGGGGATTTTTGCTCGCGGAACCGGCCGTATTTCCCGAACTCGGAAGCGTTGCGCAAAGCTGCGTGAGGATGTCTTCGAGCTTGTGCAAGCTCGCTTCAGAGTAATCGAG
>DATLKS010000164.1:0-7685 GCA_035538255.1 Terriglobales bacterium | reverse complement strand
CTGAAACACGGCAGCATGATGCCGGAAGACTGGAAACAGAAAATCGGCGCCCATGATGCAATTTTCTTCGGCGCTGTAGGCTGGCCCGCGCGAGTGCCGGATCACATTTCACTTTGGGGCATGCTGATCAAGATCCGGCGTGAGTCTGATCAGTACGTGAATCTGCGTCCAGTGCGGCTCTTTCGTGGTGTGCCGTCGCCGCTCGCGAGTCGGCAACCGGGCGAAAGAACCATCTGCACTAGTCGGTGGGGCCTGTTGCATTGCTGATCCAGGCGCTACTGGAAACTGCGGTTCAAAACCAGACAACAACAGCAGCAATAGCAAACAACTGCACCAGCCCGCCGTTCGCAGGTGCCCCTGCTATGAAAATCGTTGATATTCGCGAAGCTGTCGTTCCCATCAAGTCAGAGATTCGCAACGCTTACATCGATTTCAGCCAGATGACCGTCAGCGTAGTTGCGCTGGTCACGGACGTGTTCCGTAATGGGAAACGCGTGATCGGCTTTGGTTTCAACTCCAACGGGCGCTACGCGGCGAGCGGGTTGCTGCGCGAGCGATTCATTCCTCGTCTCAGAGCTGCGGCACCTCGCTCGCTGAACGATGAAGGCGTAACCTCGATCCGATTCGCGCCTGGGACGTAATGATGACAAACGAGAAGCCAGGCGGACATGGTGAGCGTTCCGTCGCTGTAGGAGTGCTCGACATGGCGCTGTGGGATGCCGCAGCGAAGATCGCGGACGTGCCGCTGTATCGGCTTCTCGCCGATCGGTACCGCTACGGGCAAGCCGACGAGCGGGTGTTCGTCTATGCTGCGGGGGGATATTACTACCCCGGCAAAGACGAATCCGAATTGCAGAACGAGATCAAAGGCTATCTCGACCGGGGCTATTCAACTGTCAAGATCAAGATTGGAGGTGTGTCGCTATCGGCCGATCTGAAACGCATCGAAGCTGTTCTGAAGTTGCTGCAGCGTCCTGACCAACTTGCCGTAGATGCAAACGGGCGTTTCGATTTGAGCGCCGCCATTGCGTATGCCCGTGCGCTCGAGCCGTACGGCCTTCGCTGGTACGAGGAACCGGGCGATCCTCTCGACTACGCCATGCAGGCAGAACTCTCGAAGATTTATTCACTGCCGATGGCGGCGGGCGAGAACCTATTTTCCATGCAGGATGCTCGCAACCTGATTCGCTATGCCGGCATGCGTCGCGATCGTGATGTGCTGCAGCTTGACTGCGCGTTGAGTTATGGCCTGGTCGAATATCTGCGCACTCTGCAGATGCTCAAAGAAAGCGGGTGGTCATGGCGGCAGTGCATTCCGCATGGAGGCCACCAGCTGTCCCTAAACATCGCGGCGGGATTGGGCTTGGGCGGCAATGAGTCCTATCCAATGGTGTTCAGGCCCTTCAACGGTTTTGCTGACGGCGTTCCCATAGAAGACAGCTTCGTGCGCATGCCCGATGCTCCCGGCGTTGGATTCGAGACGAACAACAAACTATATTGCGTGATGAGGGAGGTGGCTGAAGGCTAGAGAGTTATCGTATATTCTGCTATGTGATACAAACTCACTCACATTTTCTGAATATTTTGTGGTGGCATTGCATCATGTGAACTGGATTTAACATTCATTCCAAATAGGAGGTGGGTTGTATGACCCTGCTGACCAATTGGCAGCCGTTCCGCGATCTGACTCCTCTGCAGGAACGGATGAACCGTTTTTCGATGAATTTCTTGCTCGCGTCAGCGGCAACGCTGACGGCGATTTCCAGCTGTCCTCATTCACTCCGGCCACGGACATCTATGAGGACGACCAGCATTTGACTCTCACACTCGAAGTGCCGGGCGTTTCTGAGAAGGACATCAACATCACCCTTGAGGGCCACACGCTTACCGTAAGCGGCGAGCGCAAGCCGAACAAGGAGCAAAAGCGCGACAAGTTCCATCGTGCCGAGCGTTTCTACGGCACGTTCTCGCGTTCATTCACTCTGCCGAACACGGTCGATCCCAACTCGATCCACGCCAACTACGACAACGGAATATTCCAACTCCAGATGGCGAAACGTGCGGAGGCCAAGCCGAAGCAGATCAAAATGGGAATCGGCCAGAAGCAGCTTTCCGCCAAAGCTGCCTGATGTTGCTGGCGCGGTGACCCGTAATGCCGGACCGGTTTTGCGTACTGTCATCGCGCCTCGCGGTTGTGATCAGGAGGTGAACGATGAAAAAAATCTTATTCTCTTCGACTTCATTCGTCAGAGCCTGTTTGATGGCGCTCATCGCACTATCATTTGTGCTGATGAATCCCTCGCCTGCCGCCGCGCTGAAGAGCAGCCAGGACGTGCAGCTTCGTGAAAAGCTAGCGCATGCGCTGCAGGATCAGCTCCCCCTTACCGTCGTCGACGCCCACGTAGCCAATGGAGTGGCAACGCTGACCGGCACGGTCGGGCGACTCTCCGACCGCATACTAGCCGAAGAGATCGCGCACAGCATACCGGGAATCTCGGCCGTGCGCGACCAGCTCGGTCTGATCGCGCTGCCGGTAAGCGACCATGAGCTGTCGCAGCAGCTCTCCGAGCGTCTGCACTATTCCCGCGCCGAGGCCGGTTTCACATTTCCCAATGTGAGACTGATAGTCAAGAACGGCATAGTTACTGCCACGGGAGACGTTAACGATTACCTCGAGCATGCCATGGTGCGTTCGACGATCGCGTCTGAGGACGGTGTCAGGGGACTCGATGATCAATTGCACGTTGCATCGAACTACGATCCCGACGAAGACACGCGAATCGCGGTGGCCAAAGCCCTGGCGGGCGAGCCGGTTCAAGCTAAAGTTGAGCTTGGAGTCGTCCATCTGATGGGCAGTGTTCCAAGTCAGAAAAAGGGCGGAGCTCGCGAATAAAGTCCGCACGATTTCCGGAGTGATCGGCGTGGACAGCGAGTTAGCGGTGAAGCCTTCGCCGGTCGCAGATCTGAATCTGACTTCATTCATCAACGACGACGTTCATCGTTGATCAGCAATTAGCATTTAGCAACAAGCAATAGGCTTGTGCGCCTGCTGACTACCGCTAGAAGGAGATGTTTCGCATGATGATTGTCGCAAAACCTGGAAGCGTATTTATTCGTGAAGGCACGCGGCTGCCGGATGGCTTGCAATCGGCAGTCTTTGCAGTCTGCGATTGGCTGCATGCCGGCGAGGCGTCCACTATCGAACGAAGCCTGCATTCCGCCGGGCTGGCATTATCTGGAACTCATGGGTAAGGAACAGGCGGTGACGATGTTCGGCATGCATCCGATGGAAGCGCTGCGCAAGGCGACATTGCGTGCCCTGGAGCGCGTGCCTGAGCACCGGAATGCCGCGCAGGTTACGAATGTGAAGATGACCAACGTTGGCGGAGTGTTCTTTGCCACGGTGAGCCTGGTTCCACGCCAGATCCAGGAGAACGCGATCTTCGATTTCGCCGAGCCGCGCGCATCTGTGAGCGCAATGCCACCGCGGCAAACCGCGACGGCATAAGTCCTCTGCACCCTCCGAAGCGGCGCGACCTGCGCATGACGCTCCTTCTTCTGTACAGGCCGCGCTCCGTCGCTGGCGCATTCACATTCTGGCGGAACGGCGACGATCGTTTAAAGGGGCAGAGAAGACTTCGGTTTACCGCTTGGCCGCTAAAATCGCAAGTACGTCCTGGAGATTTTGCTTAAGGTCGCGCAGGTCGGATCGGGTACCGGCCGGCTGGAGAAACGGCAATGGAGCTTGCGAACGGTCTTGTTTGGATTCGGCTTTGAGGAACTGGCGGGCCCCACTGATGGTATATCCGTCGTCGTAGAGAAGTTTCTTCACACGAACGACATTCTCGACATCTTTGCGGCGATAGAGACGTTGCCCGGTGTTGCTTTTGCTGGGCTTGAGCTGTGGAAACTCAGTCTCCCAGAAGCGAAGAACGTAAGTAGGCAGGGAGCATATGCGAGCCACTTCGCCGATACGGAAGAAAAGCTTGTCGGGAATTACGATCTCTTTCCCCGGCTTTTTTCCATGCACCATCGCGGCTCGTTTTGCGCCCACGAGCTGCATGTTATGTCGGCTGAGCGCTGAAGGTCAATCACAAATGCAGGAGCGCACTGACCTGAATATTGGAGATCTTTCCTAGTTGCGCGAGCAGTATCTAAAGCATGGCCAACTCAGAAGAAGCGCAACATCAGCAAATCACAACTGCCTTTCGTCCTTGACCCCTCGATGCAGCCAGACTACGCTTAATTCGTGCCTTCCACCGGCAGATATCTTCGTTTTGGCATCGCTATTGCCGTCATCGTGGCGGCCCTCTCTTATCTCGCGTTCACGGGTATTCAGGAGAGCAAGAGCTACTACGTGACCATCAAAGAGCTGCAGGGGATGGGCGATCAGGCGCACGCCAGGCGGCTGCGCGTCGCGGGACAGGTGGTACCGGGCAGCATCCAGCGGCAGGGTGCTGGCGCTGACTTCCAGATCGACGAGCAAGGGCTGAAGCTGCAGGTCGCCTATCGCGGTACGGAACCGCCTCCTGACACGTTCAAAGACAACTCACAAGCGCTCGTCGAAGGCTCCTATGGCAGCGATGGTGTCTTTCATGCGCAGCAGATTCAGGCCAAATGTGCTTCGAAATATGCGCCGGCTGCAAATCAGTCGGGATCGATGGCGGAAGCACAGGCGAAACCCACGGCAAGTCAGCCCGCCAACTGACACTTGACCGATTCTTCCATCCGTCGCGCTCACGGTTCCCATTCTGAACCAGCAGTTGTCCTCGAAAGAGTCAGCAAACTCTTCGGACGGTTCGCTGCCCTCCACGACTTGAGCGTCGACTTCGCTGCTGGACGCCTTTATGCTCTGCTGGGCGAAAACGGCGCTGGCAAGACCACTCTGCTGCGGATCATCGCCGGACTCTCTCGTCCCTCCCGCGGCACTGTTCAAGTACTCGGTAGCCCCGATTTTCGCAGCGTAAACGCACGCATTGGCTACATGGCACATGCGACGCTCCTCTATGACGAGCTTACTGCGGCCGAAAACCTCGATTTCTTTCGCGAGCTTTATCGTAGTAGACCGACGGCCAGCATCCATGAGCTGCTGGAGGCTGTCGGACTTGCACACGTCGATGCCAGACAGCGCGTGAGTCATTATTCCCAAGGAATGAAACAGCGCCTGGCCCTCGCGCGTGCGATCCTTGCCTCGCCGGATCTGCTGCTGCTGGATGAACCTTTCTCGAACGTCGATACCAAATCAATTGCCACCATGTCGGCACTCCTCGGTTCGCTGCGAGACAAAGGAACGACACTGATCGTCATCACCCATCAGATGGAAGCGCTGGCAGCCGTTGCGGACGAATGGATCACCCTGCATGCCGGCACGATCGTCAGGCGCGAGGATCGCACACTTGGGTCGCAGCATCCTCCTTCTCGTTTTGGTGCGAAGCCATGAACATAGCTCGCACGATCACCCTACATTTGCGCAAGGACCTCCGCCTCGAATGGCGCTCCAAAGACGCTGCCAATTCCATGCTGTTCTTCGCATTGCTTGTGGTCGTGATCTTCGCCTTTGCCTTCGATCCGTTGGCAGAAGAATCCAGACTCATTGCCGGAGGTATCGCCTGGGTTGCGCTGCTTTTTGCAACGATCGTTGCACTCAATCAAAGCTGGGCGCGCGAGCTGCAAAATGGAGTTCTTGACGCGCTGCGCCTTGCGCCCGCGCCCCCGAATGGCCTCTTCCTGGCGAAGGTGATTGCCAATTTCATCTTTGTGGCTGCCGTCGAGATCCTGATCACGCCGATCTTCGTGGTCTTCTACAACCTGCACGTGGTCGGGTCAGGAGCCCAATTGCTGCTGGTCGCAGCACTCGGCACATGGGCATTAGTGGTAAATGGGACGTTCTTCTCCGCGCTCTCGATTTGCACGCGCAATCGCGAGCTGATGCTGCCGCTGATTCTGATTCCGATCTCTCTGCCGGCACTGTTAGGCATGGTGCTGGCAACGACGAACATCATAACCGGCCAAGGTCCACCGGCATTCGGGATTAAACTACTCGCTGTCTATGATGTCGTGTTCACCATTGTCTCGCTGCTATTGTTTGAGTCAGTTCTAAACGCGGAGTAGGAGAAGTCAAAACTTGCATAGCGCCACCACGAAACTGTTGACGTGAGACCCTGAGTGCCCGGAGAATGGATAGTTCGAGGTCCTGATTCCATGCTTGCATATTTGTTTATCATTATTGCTGTAGCGGTTCGGCTGCTTCCCCATCCCTGGCATCTCACTCCGCTAGGTGCGGCACTTTTGTTCTTCGGGGCGAAGCGTCCCGTGCGCGAGTGGATCGCGCCTCTCGTGCTGCTTGCTTCAGCAGACGTATATCTCACGACCGTTCACTACCGCATGCACGTCTCTGCTGATCATTTAGTGACTTGGGCGTGGTATGTGGCAGCAATGGGCATCGGATACATGCTCGTGCGCAAGGTCGATCCGCTGCGAGTGGTTGGCGCCTCGTTAGCGTCCGCCATCTCCTTCTTTGTGGTCAGCAACTTCGCTACGTGGTATTTCCAGGAGCTGTATGCCAAGACCTTCGCCGGCCTGGTGCAGTGCTACACGATGGCGATCCCATTTTTCCGCGGAACGTTTGCTTCTGATCTGATCTACACGCCTGTGCTGTTCAGCGTGCCGTATGCGCTAAAGCTGATCGAAAGAAAGACAGCGGAAATTCGCGTGCGAAGCTAGACACCCGCGGATCAACTGTGCCGCCTTCTGCATAATCTTTTGCGATCTCTAATTCAAAAACCGAGCGGCTGAAGCCGGATCTATCTAGGCCGCGAACGGCACGGCTCCGATGCGCTCAAGCCGTGCCCTGATACAAACCATACATTAAATTCCTGTCTAGCCGTGGCTTCCGTTTGGGCTCGTTCCACCCTTGTCGAGTTCTTCTAACGCAGCACGTGTCCTGGTAATGAGCTGCTCCAATTCTGCGTGGCGGCGACGCAGTCCATCCACGACATTGGCGGGTGCTTTGGCAAGGAAGCTTTCATTGCCGAGCTGACGCTCAGCATTGCCAGAGTCCGATTCAAGTTTCTTCAACTCCTTCGACAGACGATCGCGCTCGGCAGCAACATCGATTTTCTTTTCATAGACGACTGCCACCTCGTATGCACTTCTTGCCTGCACGCCGGCGACTTTCGACATACTCTCGGTAGCGAAGTCGATCGTCTCTGCCATTGCTCGTCTCTCAAGGAACTCGCGGTTCGATTCGACCAGCTTCCGAACCGAAGAGTCGGTCGTGAAGATGCGCACAGGAACTTTCTGGTTCTGAGCAACATCAAGTTCGACGCGGCGGTTACGAATGTCAGTAAGAAGCTCGCGCAGAATGCGCACATGCTCGGTTATGCTTTTTTGCTGCTCGGTTAACTCGGCTCCGATGGGAAAGCGCGTCAAGGCAATCGATTTAGCCGGCGCCTTTTGCTCGTACAGCGCATGCCAAATCTCCTCAGTAATAAAAGGCATGAACGGAGACAGCAAGCGGAGCGAGCCCTCGAAAATCCGGACTAGATGTTTGAGCGCTTGCGTAGCCTGATCTTTTTCGCCGCCTGAGAAGTCCAAGCGCAGCTTTACCGCCTCGATATATACCTCGCAAAGGTCACCCCAGAAGAACTGATAAACGAGATTCGCAGCCTCATGGAAGCGGTAAT
>DATLKS010000163.1:0-2490 GCA_035538255.1 Terriglobales bacterium | reverse complement strand
GTGCCGCCGTCGGCCACCTCGAAACGGCCGATGCGTTGTGCGATCGCTCCCGTAAATGCGCCCTTCTCGTGTCCGAACAGCTCGCTTTCCAGCAAACCCGTAGGAATGGCCGCGCAGTTGAGCTTGACGAAGGGCTTCGCGCGCCGCGGGCTCAAATCATGAATGCCGCGCGCGATCAGTTCTTTTCCCGTACCCGTCTCGCCATAAATGAGCACGGTCGAGCCCGTCGGCGCTACAGTTTCCACCTGTTTGAGGACTCTGCGCAGAGAACCGCTATTCCCGATGATCTGGGCAAAATTCATTTCCGTGCGGATTTCATCTTCCAAATAGAGTTTTTCTTTCGCGAGTTGCTCTTTCAGCTCTCGAATCTCGCGGTAGGCAAGCGCATTCTCGACCGCGAGAGCAATCTGGTTTGCAACCTGGCCAAGGAACTCGATATCGGGCTGGGTGAAAGCATCGTCGCGAAGTCTGCCGAGAACCAAAGTGCCAATCGCACGATTCCGGGTGATCAGAGGCAGAAAACAGAAGGACTTTAAACCCTCGCGAATTGCCATTTGCACGATTGCGTAGTTGACCCAACCGGTGAAAGGACTCTGCAGCGTCAGCTGCTTCATGGTTCGAAATGCCATGCCGGAGGGCGATCCTTCGATCGGATAGACCAAGTCCTCCTGCAGGAACCCTTTTCCCTCCGGAAAGTCAACCGCGTAAAGGCGGAGCTGCCCGCTTTCCGAATCCGGTAGCGACAAGCCGGCGTAGTCGCACTGCATCACGCGTCGTACATCCTGCGAGATGGCACGCAGCAGATCGCGCAGCTCCAGATTTGAGACAATCTGATTGGTGACGTCAAGGAGCAGCTGCAGCCGTTCGTTCTTACTTCGTAGCTCCTCGGACGCCCGCCGCAACGCCGCAAAATTCAACGCGTCATCGAACGCCAGCGCAATATAATCCGCCACCTGAGACGCAAATCGCATTTGGCTTGGCGAGTATCTATCGACCTGCTTGCTACCGAAAGTGATGGCCCCCAGTTTGCGGTGCGGCGTCGTCAATGGCAGTGCGCAGACCAAGCCAACGTTGAGCCCCTGCAATATCGCTTGCAGCCGGCCGTAGCGCGGCTCCAGCTCGTTGGTCGACCTCAGTACAGGTTCTTGCCGCTCATAAACCCATTGCGTGAGCGTCTCCTCGGGTGTCAGCGTCTCTTCGCGAACCAACTCGGATCGACTGCTCATGTCGATGAAATAATCGTGAAAAGTATCGGCGCTTTTGTCGCGAACAGACACTCCGATGAAGTCAAATTGCATTACCCGCTGCAGTTCGTTGGCTAGCACGGCAAAAAGCGCTTTGAGGTCTGTGTGTGCTCCGATGGCTCGGGACACGCGGGAAAGCGTTTCGTAACACACAGCAAGGGGCGGTGCCGTTACGACTTCAGAGTCATTCTTCACGAACCTGCCGCCTGTCTCGATGCCCTGGTCGTGCCAGTGGTCTGAGACCCTTAGGCCTCATCCGAATTCTAGCGTCTGACAGTGAGCTCCCATCGTATTTTTTCTATCGTTT
The DNA here is from genome assembly GCA_035538255.1 of Terriglobales bacterium. Taxonomy (GTDB): domain Bacteria; phylum Acidobacteriota; class Terriglobia; order Terriglobales; family Acidobacteriaceae; genus Gp1-AA112. Next base: position 939 of record DATLKS010000163.1, on the reverse strand, counting down.
ATGGGCGTTACGATGAAATGATGCCCCCTGCCGCCGCCTGGTTACATTGGGCGGGTTCCTTAGAAGCGGCGGTACTTTCGGGCGCCCGCATCAAGACGCAAAATAGCTGAGACCGAGCGGTCTCATAGTGCATCCAATTCTCCGGAGCATACTCCCCTTGATTCGCGGTGCTCATTGTTCTTGCCAACCCCCACCGAGGTTTCGGTAAATACTGACCAGACCTAACAGCTCATTCAACTGAGCCTGAGCGAGTCCCAACTCGGCATCAAAATAATTGGTCTCGTTCGTCAATACCTCCAAGTAGCTGGTGGCGCCACCTCGATAGCGCGTCTCTGAAAGCCGGGCCGCATCTTCAGCCGACGCTGCCAGTTGCTCCTGCTGCTCGCGGAATTCTCGGTCCTTGCGATACTCGACCAGCGCGTCGGAAACCCCGCGAAAAGCCTGCTGGATGGTCTGCTGGTAGATCAGTAGGGTTTCCTGTTGCCGAGCTTCGGAGAGCCTCACGCCGGCACGAATTCTTCCGCCGGCGAAGATGGGCTGTGCCAGCGAACCTCCGAAATTCCACAGTCCGGCCGGACCGGTAAATAAGCTGGTGAGGGCCGAACTCTGAAATCCGCTGCTCGCGGTTAAGCTGATTTGCGGGAAGTAGGCTGCTTTCGCTACTCCAATTTGCGCGTTGGCCGCGATCAATTGTGCTTCGGCCTGGCGAATGTCGGGCCGCCGCTCCAACAGGTTGGAGGGAAGCCCCGCCGGAACCTCCGGCGCATGCGGTTGTTCGGTCAACTTCGCTCCGCGCACGATAGGACCGGGATTGTTTCCGAGAAGCGTGCTGATGAAATTTTCTTGCTGCTCGATTCGACGCTCCAGATCGGGAATGGTTTCGGCGGCCGTGAATACCAACTGCTCTGCCTGCCGGACATCAAGCATGGATGTAGCGCC
>DATLKS010000162.1:0-2030 GCA_035538255.1 Terriglobales bacterium | reverse complement strand
CGCCGCGCCAGCGTAGGTTTCTCCCAACAGGGCCATGCGCGCATCGTTCTCAATTCGTGCTGGCAAGCCAACATTTTCGTGGATCCATTTCGCAAGATCGATGTCTTTGACGTCCTCATACTTGCCGTCAGTTGAGAGGACTCGGTTCAGGCGGGAATCAACAAGTGCGGCAAATCCGATTGCTATGCCCGCAATGTCACCGGGTGAAAGTCCTCCCCCTTGCATGAGTCCGCGGCACGCATCACGAATCCGCGGCAGCACTGCGTGAAGGCTCTTCGCACGATCTGTATCAATCGTCTCATGCGCAATAAGAGCACGATCTTCGACTAAACCGCAGGTTGCGTGTGTTCCCCCAAAATCAATGGCCAGGGCTTTCACCTGAAGATGACTCCTCGAAGTATTCCCAGTTTGAAAAGAATGTAGTTCTACTTGCTCAACGCCTGTTGAATCTGCTCGAGTGTGCGACCTTTCGTTTCAGGAACCATCTTCCAAACGAAGATAAGACAAACAAAAGAAAGCGCGCCGTAGATCGCAAATGTTCCCCAGAGGTTCAGAACCTTCACCAAGCTGAGAAATGTTAGCGTGACCAGAAGTGTGCCCGACCAGAGAGTTGACGTCGCGATCGAGGCGGCACGACCTCGTACCTTTGTGGGGAAGATCTCGGATATGATCAGCCACGGGCCGGGGCCCATGCCGAGGGCAAAAAAAGCTACGTAGAGCAGAATGCCGGCCAGCATCAGTGACGGCGAGACTCCGGGAACATTCAAGCCGATCACGAGAAACGTGAGCGCTACTCCCATCCCGCCGCTCGCAGTCATCAAAATCGCCCGCCGCCCCCAGCGGTCGAGAAAGACCATAGCGACAATGGTCAGCAAGAAATTGACGGTTCCGATAATCACATTTGCGATCAGTGCCATGCTCGTCGACTGTCCGGGGAAGTGCTCGCTAACGATGATTGAGCCGTAGTAGAGCACGGTGTTGATTCCGGTAATCTGCGAAAAAAGCGCGAGCAACATTCCCACTGCAAGACGCTTGCGCATGTTCGGCGAAAGCACCTCATGCCACGACCCATCCTCGCCCGCTACCGCTTGTTCGACAGCCTCGATCTGTTCCTTCGCGGCCTGCTCGCCGAAGATTCGGGACAGAACGCGTTCACCTTCATCGTGGCGGCCTGTGGTGAGCAGCCAGCGCGGGCTCTCAGGCATCAGAAGCAGTCCAAACAGAAACGCGAGTGATGGAATCGCTGCGACAGCCAACATCCACCGCCAGCTGCTCGCTCCGAGGCGAGCGATCTGCCAATTGACGAGATACGCTGAAAGGATGCCAACGACTATCGCCAATTGATTCAGCGAGACGAGCGTTCCGCGATTTCTTGAAGGCGAAATCTCCGCAATATAGACAGGCGTGAGCACGGAGGCTAGGCCGATCGCGAGACCTCCCAACAGGCGAGCCACAGAAAAGAGCATGACTGTGGTCGCTAGCGCCGCACCGACCGAAGAAAGCGCAAATAACAGAGCCGAAGCAATCAGCGATTTGCGACGCCCGTAGCGATCGCCGATCATACTTGCGCCGACAGCGCCGAGCAGACAACCCAGCAGGAGCGAACTTGCCGCGATTTCAGTTTGCAGGTTCGAGAGCGCAAATTGGAGGCGAAGGAGAAGCAGGACTCCGTTGATAACGGCAGTGTCGAAGCCAAAGAGAAACCCTGAAATGGCAGTGGTCGCAGCCAGGAGTACGACGTAGCTGAGCGACTGCGCCTTTGCTTGCCCAACATCAGCGTTCTCAGTTGCGGCCGGTACGTGCATACTTCCTCCTACAAACCTTGTACTTGACATCGCGCTGAACTCTGTTCCGCCGATTGTGGAGTAGCACTTAAGAGATCACATCTGTCCCGATCGTACGAAGGCTTTGACTGTTCCGCACTTAGATCCCTCGGATTCTCTGCCGGGACGAATCGTGTACGCGCCCACCGCCGCAGGCACGATGAAGGTTTCTGCGTAGTGAACTACAAATGGATCAAATGCGCCCTT
>DATLKS010000161.1:0-2746 GCA_035538255.1 Terriglobales bacterium | reverse complement strand
CGCGCGCGCCAACCTCCCGCACCATGTGATCTATTCGCTCCAGAGATACTGCTGCTGCGCGCCGGCGTTCTTCGAGTCCGGCGAGGAGCGCGCCGGCTTCCGCAGCCCGCTGCATCGCCATGTCGCGGGTGGTGCGTTGTTCCGCAAGGGCCTGCTGAGCGTTGCTTAGCTCCAGGTCCAGCTCGCACTGTCGAACTTCGTATCGCTCCAGTTCTTCGCGTTTAAAGTTCAGGAGCTCATGTTTGCCGGATTGCTGCTGCTGGATTCGGTCGATCTCTATGCGGGTTTGATGAAGCCGTTGTTCAGTCCGCGTGAGTTCGGTTTCCATCTGCTTGAGAGCCATGCCGGAGCTGTGCGCGCTTTTCTCCGCCTCGCGACGCTCGTCTTGCAGTCGTTCCAGGAGGGCAGTGAGTTCAGCGACTTCACGGGCCAGCGTATGCACACGAAATTCTTCATGCCGCAGCGCGTACTCCAGCGAATCGACTGTGCGATTCACATCGCGTAACTCGCGCTTGAGCGACAGCGGACCTTCGGTACGCTGCTTCCCGCCGGTGACCGTGACGTTATGAAAGGTTTCTCCTGTGGGAGCGAGGAAGAACGCGTCTGGATTTTCCAGTGCCAATTCGCGGGCGACGCTTGAGTCCGGAGCAATATATCCATCGCGCAGCTTGGGCAGAATCACTTCGAGCGATTTACCGAAGCCGTTGAGCACGCGAATGCAGCTTGTGAGTGGAACGATTGAATCGCGCGCTGGCTGGCGTTGCGTGCTCTCATCGACAGCAAAAGAGAACTTTGCTTGTGAATCATTCGGATGAACGAGAAACGTTGCACGTCCATCTACATCTGTCTTCAACAGACGCATGCCCTCTTCGGCGGCGTTCCACGATTTCACGACGATGTAATTCAGCTCATCGCGGAAGAAATCGTCGATCACGCCTTCGTACTGATCGTCCACTTCGAGAAAGTCGGCGAGCACGCCGGCAGGAGCGAGTCCGCCTTCTAATGTATTTGCCTTGAGCAGACGTTTTACCGATTCGGTAGAGTACCCGTGATCCCTCAAGAGAGCTTCGAGCGAAGTTCTCTTGCCCATTGCTGTTGCGAGCTCTGAGCGCAATCCATCCAGGTGGCGCTTGCACTCGAGTTCCAAGGTCCGCTTTTCGTCGAGTGTGCTGCGCACCTCTGTAATGCGCGCCGATAGGGCGTTGACGGCTTCATTGATGGATTCGAATTCCAGCGTCACCTGGCCGCGTTGGCCGCCAAGAGCCTCCACCTCGGACATTGCAGCTTCAGCGTCAGAGTTCAAACGGATGCTTTGCTCAGCCAGCGATGCCAGGTGCTCTTCGGTTTGGGAAATCTCGCTGCGGACTTTGGTCACGGCAGACATGACCTCGAATACTGATCGACGGCGGTGTTCTTGCTGTTGTTCGAGAATGGCAAGTTGCTGTCCTGCATCGGCCGCTTGCTCTTGTTCGAATCGATGCTGCTCCTGCGCCATTTGAACGTCTGCAGAGGCGGACTCGAGCACTGCTCGGTTGGTAGCCTCTTCGGCCGCAAGTTCCTGTAGCCGAGTGCGTGTCCGCTCAAGTTCTGCGTGGTTCGACGTGGTCCGCACTACGAGTTCTGAGCAGCGCTCTTCATTGTTACTGCAGCGCGAATTAGCGCGTCCCGCTTCGAGATCGATCTCGGTAAGGCGCTCGCGGAAACTGCGAGACTCTGCATCGATCGCGTAGCCCCGCTCGATAGTCGACGAGTGCGACGCTTCCATTTGGTCGAGCGACGCTCCGCGTTCGTTGATGTCGCCGGTGACCGCCTGTATCTGTGCTTCCAACTGCCCGCTGTCACGCGCCATTTGCGTAAGTTTGCTGGCGAGAACAATGCGAAGCTTCTCACGCATCTCGTCGCGCAGCTTCGCGTAACGTTCAGCTTTTGCGGCCTGACGCTTGAGAGAGTTCATCTGACGCGTGACTTCGTCAAAGATGTCATTAATGCGCGCGAGGTTCTGCCGCGCGTGTTCGAGCCGCAGCTCGGCGAGACGCTTTTTGGTTTTGAACTTCGTTATGCCCGCAGCCTCTTCGATAATCGCGCGGCGATCATGCGGTTTGCTTGAGAGAATTTGGCCGATGCGCCCTTGCTCAATGATGGCGTACGACTCAGGTCCAAGTCCGGTGCCCATGAAGATGTCCTGAATATCGCGCAGACGGCAGAGCTTTCCGTTTAGCAAATATTCGGATTCACCGGAGCGGAACAGCCGCCGCGTGACGACTATCTCTCCCGCTGGGAACTGCGAATTGAACTTGCGGCGTCGGATCTTTAAGACCACTTCCGGACTCGCAGTCTGCGAGGTTTGCTGCTCCGATGCGATCTGCGGTTCGCTCGCACTTGAATCCGCCTGTGCGTCTGCGTCTATGTCGGGGAGATCGCTGACTTGTGTCCCAGCGGAGGATGAGATTACATTTCCTTCCGCATCCAGCAATTGTCCAGGCCGGGCTTCTTCTTCAGCTTTCTGTGTTTCCTCGGCAGCCGTGGCACGCAATGAGGCTTCGTCCCAGTCTTCACCCGCGATCTCATCCTGAATATCGATTTCGGGAGCGCCAGTATGGTCGCCGTCATAAACTTCGGGATCAATCAATGTGAGCGAAACCTCGGCCATGCCGGTGGGTTTGCGATCGCGCGTTCCCGCGAAGATCACATCTTCCATACGCGCTCCACGCAGGGTGCGCGCCGATTGCTCCCCAAGAACCCACGA
>DATLKS010000160.1:0-7695 GCA_035538255.1 Terriglobales bacterium | reverse complement strand
GACTCTGTACTCTCAGAAGCATGGCTCGCGCGAAGGCCCTCCGGCAAATCCCCGACATCAATGGTTCCGGCGGAGGTCATCATGCAGGCGTGAGCAATGGCATTTTCCAGCTCCCGCACGTTTCCCTGCCACGGAAGGCGGCTGAAAAGCGCCTGGGCTCGGCGCGTCATCCCGTGGACCGGCTTGTTGTAGTCAGCGGAGAATCGCTCTATGAAGTAATGTTCCAGCAGCGGCAGATCCTCCCGGCGTTGTGACAAAGAAGGCACAGTGATCTCGACCGCCGACAACCGGTAAAACAGGTCCTCGCGAAATTTTCCTTCTTTCACTAGCGCCTGTAGATCGCGATGTGTGGCAGCCACTACCCTCAGATCCACCTTTCTTGCAGCCGGGGAACCAACCCGCTGGATTTCGCGATTCTGGAGCACACGCAGGAGCTTTGCCTGCAAGTTCAAGGGCATTTCGCCGATTTCGTCGAGAAATACGGTTCCGCCGTTGGCGTATTCAAACAAGCCGAGCTTGTCTTGAGTCGCGCCGGTGAATGCACCTTTCACGTATCCAAAGAGCTCACTCTCAACGAGTGACTCGGAAACGGCTGAGCAATTACAAACCGCGAATTGCTTAGACGCAGCAGGACTTAACTCATGAAGGGCACGAGCAACTAATTCCTTGCCAGTGCCTGTAGCTCCGGTGATCAACGCCGATCTGTAATGTGGAGCGACTCGCCGGATCTTTGCGAACATCTCCAGCATCAACGGGCTTCGACCGATGATGCCGCAGAAGCGATAAGTATCGACGAGCTCCTGATCGAGTTGTGCTGAGCGGAACCGCAGTCCCGCCTCATCAATCAGGGTCGCAATGCGTGAGCGAAGACGGACCAGCTCGATCGGCTTAGTCAAGTAATCAGCAGCGCCCTTTTTGATCGCTTCCACTGCCGAATCGGTCGAATAATGCGCGGTCATCAGGATCACTTCGGTTGCAGGATCGATGCTGACGATCCGCTCCAGAACCTCCATTCCAGAGATCTTCGGCATCATTAAGTCGCACAGCACGATCGCGGGACGGATTCGGGAAAAGATCTCTAACCCCTGTTCGGGATCGGTTGCGGTAGATATTTCAACTTGGTGCTGCTGGAGCGCCTCGGAGATGAGTTCGAGGTTCTGAGGGTCGTCATCAATCGCCAGTAGTTTGATCGCCGGCCTTTTCTTAGAGACATCCAGAATGTCCTGCTCGCTAGCCAAGGTCGATGCCATATGTGCGCAGAATCTCCGCTGTTAGCAGTCTGGACAAAAATCATGTGCAACACCCATTGACAATGTAGACGCCTCGATTACCGACGTAATCCAGATGATTGTCAATTCAACTCTACTTTGGACCTTTCAGGGCTACCTTACTGTAAGGTTCAGGATTTGCTCGGCCTCCGCCGGCAGCCTCGTTTTAACGACTTTCAGCTTTCAGCGTATCGACGGTAATTCGATATGAACAAGCTACGCCCGCTGGCGAGTTGGACAACGGCCACCCCTCGACGGCTCTACATTACGTTCTTCACGATATCGGTCCTGCCGCTGCTGCTTTTCTTTACTTTTGCTCATAGCGTTTTTCTTCATCAGGCAAAACGGAAAGTATCGGAACAGAGTTCCAAGGCCGCTGCGCTGGTTTCAAAACTGGTCCAAGAACGAATTGAAGAAGACAAGGTTCTTATCGAATCGATAGGAGGCCGCCCCGCTTTGCTGCAGGCAATGCAGCAGCGCAACCTGGCCGTGGTAACGGATCACTTGGCCCAGGCGCACTCCTTGCGCCCCGACTTCACCTTCTTGAGCGTGTACGATCTCGACGGCACGATGCGCGCGCTCTATCCTCCAGATGCGAAAGTGCTGAACCGGAACTTCGCCTACCGCGATTGGTACAAAGGCGTGACCCGCAACGATGCCCCATATGTCTCGGAGTTCTATGAGACCGCAGTTGCGCCGCCTCACTGGGTGGTCGCGGTTGCCGTTCCGATGCGAAATCGGCAGGGTAAAACGGCTGCCATCCTGATGGCGGCTCAGGATTTGGAGGAAGTCGGGCATCAGCTGCGTGAACTGACGAGCCAGGGAACCTCGAAAGTATCTCTCGTGGATCAGAATAGCCACGACTTCGGCATTTCTACTTTTACGGTCTCTTCTCCGCAGGATTTGCGCGAGGTAGGGAGCCGAGCCTTGAGTGGGAGGACCGGCTCGGAACTGCTGATGCGTGGAAAAGAACAGGAAGTGGTCGGATATGCTCCGGTGCCCACCATCCACTGGGGAGTGCTGATAGAAGTTCCAACTTCGGCAATTCGCACCGCGATCTGGGCTTACGAACAGAGCCTGGCGCTACTGGGGATGATGTTTGTCGGTCTAGCGCTAGTCTCAGGCGGAGTCATTGCTTCAATCTACCGGCGGCTTCACGAGACCCAGGCGCACACCCGTTTGATCATTGACCGCGCCCAGGACGCCTTCATCGAGATGAACGCGGAAGGAGTGATTACGGAGTGGAACACGCAGGCAGAGCGTACCTTCGGCTGGCCGCGTGTGGAGGCGATTGGGCGTCCGCTGGAAACCGTCATTTTTCCCGAAAGAGACCGCGCGCGTCATAGGCGTGGATTGCAGCGCTTCCTCACGACCGGAGAGGGCCGCATTCTGAACAAGCGAATTCGCCTGTCCGCCGTCCACCGCGATGGCCGCGAAATTCCTGTTGAGTTCTCCATCTCTCCCATACAGGTACGAAATTCCTATCGATTTAATGCATTTCTACGCGATGTGAGCGAGAGCGTTCGCTATCAGCAGCAGATCGAAGAACAGAATGAGCAGCTTGCGGCCCGCAATCGCGAAGTGGAACGCGCAAATAGCCTCAAGAGCCAGTTCCTGGCGAACATGAGCCATGAGCTGCGTACACCTCTCAACGCAATTATCGGATTTTCGGATCTGATGTCCGACGGCGTCACAGGCCAATTAAACGAAAAACAACAGCATTTTTTGAAGCGCATACGTGACGGCGGCCGGCACCTCTTACAGCTCATTAACGACATCCTCGATCTTTCAAAGATCGAGGCCGGCCACGTGACACTAAATCATGAGAGGTTCACTCTACGAGGAATCATTCCCGAGGTAGTTTCGGTAATCCGACCTCTGGCGATGACCAAGAAAATCACTGTCGAAGAGGCCTACGAGCACGGCGCGACGCTGAGCGCAGATCGCGTACGTTTCAAGCAGGTCCTATTTAACCTGCTCAGCAATGCGGTGAAGTTTACACCCGAAGGCGGAAAGGTCCGCATCGACTCGTCTATCTCCGATGGTCAAGTGTTCATCTCGGTGACTGATACCGGCATCGGACTTGCCCCCGACGATCAGGAAGTGATCTTTGAGGAGTTCCGGCAGGTGGAAAGCAGCACGACCAAACTCAACGAAGGTACGGGCCTGGGCTTAGCGATTACCAAAAGACTTGTCGAACAGCATGGCGGAAAGATCACTGTCAGCAGCGAACTGGGCAAAGGAAGTACATTTACGGTCAGCTTTCCCATATCTCATGAACCAGCGCCTGAACCCGCTAAGTGGGCGCCAGTTGATCGGGAGCGAGTTTCAGGAGAGGAAAAGCCTTTGGTGCTTGTCGTCGATGACGATTCTTCGGCACAGGAACTACTGGCGACGTTCCTTCGCGACGAGTATCGCGTCGCAATTGCCTCCAATGGGAAAGAAGCGATTGCGAAAGCTGCTGAATTGCAACCTGATTGCATTACCCTCGACATCCTGATGCCCGGCCGAAGCGGGCTGGACACACTCGAACGTCTCAGAACGAAGCCCGAAACTGCGGATATCCCTGTGGTGATCGTATCCATCGTGGATGAGGAGAATGTAGGATTTGCTCTCGGTGCCGCCAGTTACTTCGTCAAGCCGGTGAAGCAGGACGCCTTACTTGCAGCGATCCGTCAGCATGTGAAAGCAAAATCGCCTAGCGATGCTGAGATTCTGATCATCGACGACGATCCGCATTGCCGAGATCTTCTGACGGAGATGCTTCGCAGTGGTGGATACAGGCCTCGAACCGCCGTAAATGGAGCGGAAGGTTTGCGGTTGCTCAAAAAGTACTGCCCACAAGCAATCCTGCTGGACCTGGCGATGCCGGAGATGGATGGATTCGATGTTATTACGCATATCCACAGTCATCATCCGGAAGTGCGCGAGGTACCTATCTTTGTCATTACTGCCAGGGACCTGAGCGAGAGCGACCTCCGATTCCTTCGCAGCAAAGTCAGGGCGTTATTTCATAAATCCGGGCCCTGGACGAGAGAACTTATCGAGGCGGTAAATCGCGCGACGAAAGCCCAACAACCGGTTGCTGCCGTATGAAAACCATTCTTGTAGCCGAGGACAACCCGGTAAACCGCGAGCTTATTCGGGAGATGTTGGAGGCTTGGGGATTCCACGTGCTCGAGTCCCTGGACGGAGAACAAGCTCTCCGCACGATTAAAGCGGAACGTCCCGATCTGGTCCTTATGGATATCCAAATGCCCGGCCAAGATGGTTTTTCCGTGCTGCGAAGTCTTCGAGCCGACGCGGAATTGGCGACGATTCCGGTCCTAGCACTCACTGCGTACGCTATGAGAGGGGATTCGGAAAAGGCGCTCGCGGCAGGCTTCAATGCCTACATCACCAAACCGATCGACATGCCATTACTGCGCCGCGAGATCAGCTGCCATCTGGACTCGGTTTCCTGCGCAAAATCTTAGCTGCGGCGTGCCCGCGCTTGCGGCATCATCACTTTCGCTTGCTCTCCTTGCCCGCCTTCTGAAGCAGTCGCTCCACGTTCTTCTTCAGAAGCACTGAATTGACGGGTTTACTCTGATATGTGGTAAACCCCGCGGAGGCGATCGCTTCCGAATCCGATACGGCCATTCCGGTTAAAGCAATTACCGGTAGGTTGGCGAGGTTCTCGTCGCGTCGCAGCGCCTGGACAAGGCCAACCCCGTCCAGAAGCGGCATTTGAATGTCGCAGACCACGAGATCGGGTAAGCTCTCACCAATTTTTTGCAGCGCTTCAGCACCGTTCCGCGCCTCGATCACCCTGTAGCCCCAGCTGCTAAGCAGTAAGCACAGCACTTCACGGCTGGCGGAATCATCTTCAGCAATAATGATTTCGTTCATAGAAGAATGCCGCCTTTAGTCGCAAGCCGATTATAGTCGTTCGACTTTTCGTCGGTTTGCTTAAGCGGAGGGTTTCTTTGCCGGCAGCGAAACGTTAATTCCAGTTGAACAGCGAGCCTTGTTCTGGAGTTGGTGAACGAGGTTTTCGGCGCACATTTCGACTTGCCTGGTATTTCTCACCAAATACTTCCACCGAGGAGGAATTGAGGGCCGCGTTGATGGGCTCTCTGGATATTGCTGAAGTCTCTGTTTCGATTGTGGATGGGATTTGAAGTTCGGCATCTCCACAATAGGCTTCCGTTCTTGTCGGAAAGAGACGCTGATGCTCAGCATTCAGTTGTCGCCACACTGAATCAGCCGAGTCGCCGATGCCATTCTTCTCCACCAGTTCTTTGGCCATGGAAGTAAGCATGTCGTCGTCTTCCTCAAGACTCTGCAGTCCCTCTCCGGCGAACTTCCCCTCCATTGCCAGCGCCACCAGCAACTTCTTACCCATAAGACGAAGACACTTCACCTGCATCGTGCCCTCGTAGCAGAGGAATTTCACGCGCACGGGCTGATTCTGCCCGATCCTCCACGATCTGCGGCTGGCCTGCCGTAGCGTGTGCAGCGAGTACCCGGATTCATAAAACAGAATTGTCGGAGCGAACAACAGATCGAGCCCTGTCTCTACCAGCTTGGGATGTGCGATAAAGACCTGGACTCCTTCCTTCAGTCTTCTCTGATACCAGGCCTCGCGCTTCGAAGTGTCGATATTCGAGCGCATCACTGCGCATGAGATCCCTTCTTCACGAAGGATGCGCTCCAGACGAGAAGTCACGTCACGTTTCTGCGTGTAGACGGCAAAGACCTGACATCGCCGTCCTTCTGCCAGCTCCTGCTTGATCTCCCCAGTCAGCCTGCGCTCTTTCGCATAAGCGAATTGCTCCGGCAAGTCTTGGGTCTCTGCGATCAGGAATCGCTGTCTTCGGCCATCTTCGTCGGTTTCCGAGCCCCATAATCTGCCGAGTCCATATGGATGGTCGGGGTAGAGCAGCAGTGCGTTGAGCATGATGCTCAAAACGGAGCGATTTCCACGGTGCGCTTTCAGGGCTTCGCGCATGTCGGCTTCGAGCTGTTCGTACGCTGCCGCCATAGGCGCGTCCATCTCCACCTGAACCACCGATTCCTCATAAGCAGGAAGCGCATCGGAGATGTCTTCCAGGAAGACGAACGCGCATGTGTCCATCAGAAATTCGCCAAATAAGAGCGGCGAGGCGCCGGGCTTACGCCGCACAGTGACCGTCGCCTTTCCATCGGAGCAGGCGTTCTCTGCAGGCTCAATTTTCGTAATGGTTTCCAGAACTCCGTAGTCCTGTGCAAAAGCCGAGCGGCCGGTAGTGCCCCATTCGTAGCCTTTGCCGACCATGCGCTGCGGTTGCAGCCGGAAGAGGATGTTGTAGAGATCGTCGGCGTACCCGCCGAGAAGTGTTCCCGTCAGTCCTGCGACGCGGTCGGCGCAAGAAGCCAAAGCACCCAGGGCATTACCTTGTGCGGTGTCGCCGGATAGCTGGTGCAGTTCATCGCAAACCGCATAATCGAAGAAATGCGCCATGTAGCGGCTGATGAAGTCGATTGGGGCTACGCGCGGAATCTTCCGATTGTCGGCTTCCCAGACTGGCGCAAATCTCTGCCGGCAGGATTTCTCGCTCAATTCCGTGAGCACTTCCGCAATTCTCACCTTTTCGAAGTCGCGCACGGTCAGGCGTTCCTCGTCGGTGATAATGGGCGCTCCGCTTTCGGGATTCACCAAGCATCCGCGATAACGTCCCGAGCGCTGAATCTGATACGCGTGCCGCCAGAAATAGCCAAGCTTTGCGCGATCACGGCCTACAACGAACAATCCCGGTCTCGAGCAGATAGCCTGCCAACGCTTTCGTGCGGAGCCGTAATCTCTGCGAAGTCGCAAGTCGGTCAAAGATGTGCGCAATCCCTCGCGCACAATCGCTCCGCGCTTGAGTCGCACTTCATTCACTCGGTGGGGTGAGTTCTCCGTTGCACCGTTGCGCAGGCTATCTACCAGGAATACGCGAATGCCCGGGATGGTTTGAAATGCTTCCCGCGCCCACTTCTCCACGATGTGGGGCGGTACCATGGCCAGAGCGGTGAACGGACGACCATCGCTGTGGACGTGCATGGCTCCAAGCGAAATCAGCGTCTTTCCGGTTCCACACTCAGCAATGACTTTGGCGCTGCGCGCCAGCTCCCATCTCTTAACCAGTCCCATGATGGCAAGAGCCTGAGCCGGGAATGGTCTCCTCAACAATCCGCTAAGGAGTGGCGAAGGCTGATCCTCAACCCGATGCAGCGCCGGGTATGTGCTCAGAATGCGTTCGCCGAGCTCGCCCGCATGAGCGCGCAAATATGTGAACACGTCAGTTATGTTGTGATGGCTCACGGACTACCTCGTTTGAAAGGGTTTCTTTGCGCTGCATCGCCACATAAAAATGTGGGGACGCCCGTTGGGCGGTCGTCCCCGAGAGTCGACGGGATCCAT
>DATLKS010000159.1:0-1647 GCA_035538255.1 Terriglobales bacterium | reverse complement strand
GCGCGAGGATGTGGACGCGATGATCGCGTTCTACACCTCGAGTCCCGGGCAGCATCTGCTCGACGCGCAGCCAAAGATCAGGCAAGAATTCATGCCGATGATGATGCAGCGGGCGCAACAACGAAGTCAGGCTCTGACGGTTGAGTTGATGAAGGAGCTGAATGATCTGAAGCAAGCGTCGAAGCCCGCGCCGGCATCACCGCCAAAACAACCAAAATGACGGGAGTCAGCAAGCAAGGAGCCGCTGTAGATCAATCGGGATCGCAAACATGAAGGCAGAAGAAGGAGGAGTCCATGTCATTACTGGAAAGAGTCAGCACACTCTTGCGTGCCAATCTGAACGACCTGGTCGAAAAGGCTGAGGACCCGGAGCGGATGCTGAAGCAGATCGTCCTTGATATGGAGAATCAACTGCTTCAGGTAAAGACGCAGGTTGCGATTGCCATAGCCGATCAACATCTGCTGGAGAAGAAGCGCGCCGAACACGAAACGGAGGTAGCCGAATGGAAGCGCAAAGCGGAACTGGCCGTGGGCAAGGGCCAGGACGATCTGGCGCGCGCCGCGCTGGAGCGCTCACTCAGTCATCAGCAACTGGTTGAAGGATTCACCTTGCAGGCCGAAGACCAGAAGCACGAAGCCGACAACTTGCGCCAGGCTCTCCGCAAGCTTGAGCAGAAACTGAGCGAGACGCGTGCGCATTGCGAAATGCTGGTGGCCGAGCATCGCCGCGCCAAGGTCGTGGGGCGCGCCACAAAAGCAAGGCAGGCCGTCGGCAATGGACAGGAACAGACACTGGGCCGGATGCGCAGCAAAGTGCACGTCAAGTCGGCTGAAAACGCCGCGGCCAGCGAAATCCTGTCGCCCGAAACCCTTGAAGACAAATTCAAAGCCCTCGAAAGCGAAGACAAAGTCGAGATCATGCTGAACGAGATCAAGGGCAGGCTCGCAGCCCAGTAACAAAGAATTAAAGGACGGGGTCCATTACTTTGGAGTGGATTTTGTATCCGTTTTGCCGGTTGAACGTCTAATTTGAAAGTAACGACTTTGCGAAGCGGAGGGGCCGCACCCGGTGGGTGTGCCCCGCTTTGCGGTAAGTCGTTTATCTGCGGTTCGATGTGGCCGTATAAACACTTGGTTATTTCTGGGATCTGGTGAGTGAATGCGCTTCCCCCGTCGCTTTCATTGGGCTGTTCTGTCTCTGCTCTTGCCGGCGCCAACGCTTATGTTGGCGCAGCAGCAGAATTCCGGCCCCACGCAAAGTCAGGCAAGCGGTTCAGCCGGCAACGCGCCAATGCAGGCAAGGGCTATCACGGAGACTGCGATGGCATCGCTGGACCGGCGGCCCGCCGATGCGCCCGACGCGCCCGACGCACCCAACACTGCCATCAGCGGCACCGTGACAGACGCTGACGGCGACCTGGTTCCCGGTGCGGCAGTGGCACTGGTGGACGATCGAGCAGCCGACCGTCGCAGCACGACAGCAAACGACAACGCGTTTTTCGAGTTTACAGGTGTTAGACCTGGGAACGCGTATCACCTCGAAGTTAGTGCGCCGGGATTTGATCCATGGATATCTAGCAACGTAACTCTGTCCCCAGGCCAGTTCTTCGACGTGACAGGGATCAAACTCAAGCTCACGGGCGCCGT
>DATLKS010000158.1:0-28172 GCA_035538255.1 Terriglobales bacterium | reverse complement strand
ATAAGGAGGCCAAGGCTCCAAAGCGCGATCTGAAGTTGGAAGCTCTGTCAGACATTCTGCGAGGAAAACTGCTTGTGCAGATCCATTGCTATCGTGCCGACGAATTCCTGACTGAAATTCAGATGGCGCACGATTTCGGCTACCACATCCGCGCGTTTCATCACGCCCTTGAAGCTTACAAGGTTGCCGACAAGATTGCCGCGGAGGGCATCGCCATCGCCACCTGGCCGGATTGGTGGGGCTTCAAAGATGAAGCTTGGGACGCGCAGCCGTGGAATGCTGTCATGTCATCGCGTCATGGCGTGCGTGTGGCGCTGAAGAGCGATTCCAATGATGTCGTGCGTCGCTTGAATCAGGATGCCGGCAAGGTGATTCGCTACGGTGGCGCTACACAGGAGGAAGCTCTGAGGATGATCACGCTTAATCCTGCCTGGATCATCGGTGTGGACGATCGTGTGGGGTCACTCGACGTTGGCAAGGACGGTGACATCTCAATGTGGGACAAAGATCCGCTCTCCAGTTATGCGAAGGTGGAAAAGACGATCATTGATGGCGAAGTTTTCTTTGACAGCTCGCTGCCCGGACTCGGTCTCACCCACTGGGCCAATGCTCCCATGTCAGGTAGCGATTCTGACGGAAGCTTGGAGGAAGAGATGGGCATTGGGGAGGCGCACTGATGAAACGCACCTTCATTCTTATTAGCGTGCTTGCTCTCCTTGGCTCTCTGGGCATCGCGCAAGGCTCGAAGCAAAAAACGCGTATGGCGACTTCGCAAGTCGAAGCGACCGGACTTATCGCCGTCCGCGGAGGCAAGCTACTCACCATTACTCATGGCGTGATCGAGAACGGCGTAGTCGTGATGGAGAACGGCAAAATCACGGCCGTCGGCGCGGCGAGCACATCGATCCCGCGCGGCGCTACCGTAATCGATGCCACTGGGATGACCGTCTATCCGGGGCTAATCGATTCCGAGACGAATCTCGGTCTCGTTGAAGTAGAAGCCGATCAGATGAGCAATGATCTAGTTGAGCCGAGCGACGAGATCATGCCTCACATGCACGTCGCTGACGCATTCCATTCTGAAACACAGCGCATTCCCGTGGTGCGCTTAAACGGCATCACGAACGCGATCGTCGCACCTGGCACTGACGACAGCCTGCCCGGTCAAGACATCTTCATTCAACTCGATGGCAAAGATCGCGATGAAATGATTCTGCTGCGGGATATTGCCATGCCACTCAACTTCTCCGCTGAGCAGCGCCGGCGCGGTGGACGCGGGGAAGGCGGTGGCGGCGGTCTCAGCGGACGCTTTCCCTCTACGCGTATGGGCCTCGCCTCGCAACTTCGTCAGGCATTCATCGATGCGCTGGACTATGAAGCTAAGCAGCAATCTGGCGCCGGCAAGAGATCCGACACCAGTAGCAAAGGCGCGGGAAGCAGCAGCGGAGAACGTCAGGATCGCCAGAAGCGCGATCTAAAGCTCGAGGCGCTGCTGCCGTATCTGCATGGTCAAAGACCAGTCGTGATCGGCGCGAAAGACGGTTATGACCTTGAGAACGCCATGCGGCTGGCGCGTGAGTTCAACCTGAAAGTCATTTTGAATCATGTAACGCATTCGCAGCAGATTCTCGACGAGATCGCATCGTGGAAGGTACCGGTCATTGTCGGTCCTATCTATGATTTTCCGCGTCCGGACGAACGCTACGACGCTGTGTACTCTCTTCCTGCAGAGCTGTACAAGCGAGGTGTGAAGATCGCGTTCGCCTCGTATAAAGTCGAGCATAACCGGAACTTGCCCTACGCTGCCGGATATGCGGTCGCATTCGGACTTCCATACGAAGAAGCACTGAAAGCCGTAACCATCAACCCTGCAGAAATCTGGGGAGTGGCTGACAAACTTGGCTCCCTTGACGTCGGTAAGACTGCAAACGTGGTGATCTCCAACGGCGATCCGCTGGATGTGAAGACCGATGTGAAACAGGTCTTCATTGAAGGTCGCAAGATTGCGCTGGAAAACCGCCAGACGCGCTTACGAGACCAGTACGGTGGTGTACCACCAGCAGCCAGATAAAAAGGCTTTCGCCCAGCATACTTTCCAGTGGATTGTTCACACCGCATGAAAGCCGAATGCTGACAGCCGAATGCCAGGCTCACCGCCAGGCTCATCGCCAGGCTCACCGCCTTGCCAGCTTTTCATAGCGCCATATAGACTGGGAAGTTTGTTGCGTGCATTCTTGCGCCACAGGAGGGAGTCTCGATGCCCGGGGTAGAGGATAAAGTAAAGCAGATCATCGTGGACCAGCTCAGCGTGGAAGAGAGCGAGGTCACGCCCACCGCATCGTTTGTCGACGATCTCGGCGCGGACTCCCTGGACCGTGTAGAGCTCATCATGGCTTTCGAAGAAGCCTTTGACCTGGAAATCCCCGACGAAGAAGCCGAGAAGATCAAAACCGTGCAGGACGCGGTCGGCTACATCGAAAAGAACTCCAAGATAGCGAAGCAGTAGCGGCTCCTGGCCCGCTGCGGTGAATCGTGCTGTCGCCGCGTCGGACTGGAGTGATAGGACCGGTGGCAGTCACATCTCCTGAAGAGAGAGGAAGCGAATGGCCGCAGTAGATGAGAAGGTGAAGCAGATCATCGTGGAACAACTTGGCGTTGATGAAGGCGAAGTTACTCCCAATGCGTCGTTCGTGGACGACCTCGGCGCCGACTCGCTCGATACCGTCGAACTGGTGATGGCCTTTGAAGAAGCGTTTGATATCGAGATCCCGGACGAAGAAGCCGAGAAGATCAAGACGGTGAAGAATGCCATCGATTACATCAATGCGCACGCGAAAGGCGGCAAGTAGCTCTTGAGCCGTAGAGTTGTCGTTACTGGACTGGGCCTGATTTGCGCTGTAGGAAACACCAGTGCGGAAGTCTGGACCAATCTGCTGGCCGGCAAGAGTGGCGTTGCCACAATCAGTGGGTTCGATGCCACCGGTTACGCGTGCACTATCGCTGCCGAAGTGAAGAACTTCGATCCTCTCAATTTCATCGAGAAAAAAGAAGTTAAGAAGATGGGCCGCTTTATTCATCTGTGCATGGCGGCAACAGATGAAGCGGTGAAAATGTCTGGCCTGAACATCACGGCTAACATCGCCGAGCGCGTCGGCGTTCACATCGGTTCCGGCATCGGCGGATTCGACATCATCGAGCGCGAGCACTCGAACCTGATCAACGGTGGCCCGCGCAAGATCTCGCCGTTTTTTATTCCCGCCGCCATCATCAATCTTGCTGCCGGACACGTGAGCATCCGCTACAACGCCAAGGGACCAAATGAGGCCACGGCCACGGCGTGTACAACCAGCGCGCACTCCATTGGCGACGCTTACAAAATCATCGCTCGCGGCGCGGCCGACGTAATGATCGCCGGCGGTACCGAAGCAGCTATCACTCCGATGGGCGTGGGCGGATTCGCCGCAATGCGTGCTCTCTCGACGCGCAACGATGCTCCGGAAAAAGCAAGCCGGCCGTTTGACGTAGATCGCGATGGCTTCGTGATCGGCGAAGGCGCGGGTATCCTGATGCTTGAAGACCTCGAGTTCGCCCGCCAACGTGGTGCTCCGATTCTGGCGGAAATCATCGGCTATGGCATGAGCGCCGATGCCTACCACATCACGCAGCCCGCGGAAGAAGGCGAAGGCGGTTATCGCGTGATGCTTGCAGCACTGGCCGATGCTGGGATTAAGCCCGGGCAGGTGGATTACATCAATGTCCACGGAACTTCGACACCGTTAGGTGATGTATTGGAAACCAAGGCTATTAAGCGCGCCTTCGGAGATCACGCGAAGAACGGACTTGCCGTGAGTTCCACAAAGTCTATGACCGGACATCTGCTGGGCGGCGCTGGCGGCCTCGAAGCAGGAATTACCGTTTTGGCACTGCGCGACCAATGCTTACCCCCGACGATAAATCTCGATCAGCCCGATTCGGAATGTGACCTCGACTACGTCGCGAATCATTCACGCAAAGCCAAAGTTGAAATTGCCCTTTCCAATTCGTTCGGTTTTGGCGGAACGAACGGTTCGCTGATCTTTAAGAGATGGGCGGAGTGAAGAGGCTGTCGGCGGTTGTCGTCTGCCAAAACTATCCTCAGGTGCCAATTGCGCACCTGAACTCCTTCGTGAGAGGACGGACCTCCTACTCCTGCTGCGAGCAGGCTTCATTACCCAATCCGCTCCGGCGCAAAGATATATACCCCAAGAAACTTCGCGAATTGCAATCTGGGCTGCTCTGGTGGGAGCCCGATTCCGTGCGCAGCAGCCATGCTGTTGACCTCGAACTCGGCTTCGGCCGGCTGCAGCGGCCAGGGCAGATGGTGGATCTGAATACGATGAACGATCCCTGAGCGCACAACATACAGGCAGTAGCGCTCGCTAACAAAATGCTCCAGATCGGTCTTACGCTGCGACACTGGGCCAAGCGGACGATAGCGCGTTTGCAGCTCCGCGGGACGCGATTGCTGTCTGCGTGTACTGCGGTAATGAACTTCATCTGCCGCCGAGATCTCCACCTTCATATCTGCCCAGAAATAAGGTAGTCCGGCTCCCGCCCGTGCGCCCAAAACCGCGAGCACACTTGCTGCATCGAGACTGAAGAAGTAAACACCGGGTTTGTCCGGCTGCTGAGGAGCGCGAACGTAGGTTCGGACGTTTAGCTCGGGAAATGTGGAGGCGGTCGGAATTGGAGGCAGGGCGCGGAAGCGCACGCCGCTCATCCAGAATGGGATCACTCCAACCCAGGCTTTGCCTTGAAACAGATCGAGCTCCAACTCACGCGGAACCAGCGGACGTATTCTCTCCGGCGGCAGTGCCCAGTGCGCAAACAGCAAATCATGCCAACGCTGGGCCATGATCCAGGGAAGCTTCGGAAGCGGCCAGGGACGATGAGAGGTGATCGAAAGAATGTCGGCCGAACGAGAGTCGCGTGATCGGGTCATCGGGTGATCGGGTGATCGGGTGAAGTGTCTCATGGCCGAACGCCGAGGCCGAACGTCGAAAGCCGCTTTTCACTTCGCCTGATGATCCAATGGCCCGATCACCCGATCTGGTTTATGCTGACGATCTGATGTCCGACACGAACGGAGTCAAGCCTCGCCTCGTCCCAAGTCCTCCCCAAACAATAAGCGCACAGCCGACCGATGTTTTTGCCGTGCATGGCGTCGAGCCCGAGGTGCAGGCGTACGCAATGGCCAAATACTCGCGCTCGGCACTCTCGATGAAGGAGTCGCTTAGGGAAATCAGCGAACAGAAGGCTGAGCAGTTCCTGAATACGTTTTATTTCCAGTATGGCCACCGTTCCATTGCTGATCTTGCTCATATTCCCTTTGCTATTGAGCGACTTTCTATTCTGGCGGCAATCGCGTTGGTCGATGAGCAGCGCTGGGACGGGCAAGAGCGCTCGACGCGCTATCAGAATTTTAAGAAGAGCGGCTTCTACGTTCCCGAGTTCGCGAACACAGAGGATCGAGATCTCTACATCGAGACTCTGCGTTTTCTTTTCGCTGAGTACGAAGTGTTCTCCGACGAGATGGCCCGCTATCTTGCCACCCAGGTTGCGAAACCGAGTGACATGACGCAAGAGGCGTACCAGCGCACACTACGCGCGCGGGCGTTCGACATCTCGCGTTATTTGCTCCCGCTCGCGACCAACACCTCGCTCGGACAAATCGTGAATGCGCGCACGCTGGAGACGCAAATCTCGCGTCTGCTCACCCACACGCATGCCGAAGTTCGGCAGTTGGGCGAGCTGCTTAAGCAGGCGGCGCGCTCGGCGTCGTGGAATGTAAATGAGTCGGCGTATCGCAAGCTGATCGACGAAATTGCCGCCGTTGATTCCAAACTTGGAGACAAAGCCCGCGAGGTGCTTCTCAAAGAAGTCAGAGTCGCGCCGACGCTGGTGAAGTACGCCGAGGCGAATCGATACGAGCAGGAGACGCGCCGTGAGTTGCGTCAGGCGGTGCGGGAATTAATGGGGCCGGAGACGGTCGTTGAAGATGGTCGACTGGCGGAGCACTTCGTAGTCGATCTGTTGGAAGACGAGCCATTAGAAATCGAGCTGGCGACGACGCTGCTCTACGGCGCCGCTCGTTACACCTATCGCCAGCTTCGCGAGAGGGTGGAGTCACTTTCGGCGGCGCAGCGCGAAGAGATAATCGACTTCGGTATGCGACACCGAGGAAAGCACGACGAGCTCCTGCGTCCATTTGCGGCAGGGCAGGCGTTCCGATTCGACATTCTGATGGACATCGGTGGCTTTCGTGACATGCACCGCCACCGCCGATGCATCCAGATCGAGCAGGAGTTTACCAATCTTCACGGCTACGATCAGCCGCCCGAATTAGCCGCAGCGGGATTAGGAGACCGGTATTGCGAGACCATGCTTGTAGCTTCTGACCGCCACGACGGCCTCTGCGCAGCGGACGATCCAAATGCAGAACAGAACGCGCAATATGTGCTGCCGCTGGCGTATAAAAAACGCACTCTGTTCAAAATGGACTTTGCCGAGGTGCTCTATATCTCAGAGTTGCGGACCACACCTGCCGGACACCGCTCCTATCGCGAGGTTGCATACGCAATGTACGAAGCAGTGGCGAAGAAGCATCCCTCGTTAGCTAAATACTTCCGCGTTCATGATGTGCGCGAGCCGGTGGATCTGCTGAAGCGGTAGCCCAAAATAGTGCCGATTGCCGTGCTCCTAAGATACGCGACTTCCTGCTGCGACCTTTGCAGCTGCCTTAACCTGCCTCTTCTGCTTGCGAAACAGTGTCAAATCGTAAGCAGTCTGCAGATTCATCCAATATTCAGGTAACGTTTGAAAGAAGGATGCAAGCCTTCCAGGCTGTTTCTGGAGTCATGCCGCGCTTCCCTCGTATCAATTCATTCAAGCGATTCTTAGCTATTTGCAGTTTGCGGGAAAGCGCAGCTTGTGTGAGTCCGCTTGGATATATGAAGTCCTCCAACAGGACCAGGGCCGGGATGACTAGATACGCGATTGGTAGGAAGCATTAATGAATGTCCTCGCAAAACCTCGGTTGCATTTCTGGAGTCGAAGCGGAAGCAGATGCGATACTGATCGCTAACTCGAATGCTCCAGAATCCCTCAAGCTTTCCCGTCAGCTTCTCCAATTGATTTCCAGGACTCCTTAAGTCATTCAAGCTCGTCGCCGCATTCAGCGAGTCCAACTTCCTCTGACCCTGTCCCAAAGCTGGCGATTGATTTTGCGCGCTGCTTTGGAGCCAATGCCGTTGTAAATATCCGCGGTACCGGCGTCTTTGAAAGAGAGAATTGCGATGTTGGATACTATCCATTGGTACCGTGTACACGTAGATCACGCGGTATCGCATGATAAATGTCGAGCTCGAGTAGAGTAGGAGCCTGTTGACAAATTCGCCTTTCATTCGCTACTCTCATGACCTCATGGTTTTTAAGATCAGAAGCGCGCAACAGGCACTTGGCAGCGCTCAGCGTCCGACTGCCTTTCGCCGATTTGATTCCCGGGGATCTGAGGGATATCGCCTGAGATATCGGGGATAATTTGTGAAGATATACCTGGGGATTAGGCTGGCGATTTCCACAGTAAGTCCTCTAGATCAGGGGATTGAATAAAAACGGCCCAGCTTATAATGACGCGTCCATAACTAAATCCAACAGACACTTAGCAGGAGAGGCACATGGCAGACGAGAAGACACGCGCGATCGATCTGGCGTTATCGCAAATTGAAAAGCAGTTCGGCAAGGGATCGATCATGCGGCTGGGCTCGAAGGAAGCCATCGTGCCCATCTCAGTTATCTCCACCGGCGCGATCTCGTTCGACGCTGCGCTCGGCGTGGGCGGATTTCCCCGCGGCCGCGTGGTTGAGGTCTTTGGTCCTGAGTCTTCCGGTAAGACAACCATAACCCTGCAGGTGATCGCGGAGGCGCAAAAAGCCGGCGGCATGGCGGCGTTTGTCGATGCCGAACACGCGCTCGATCCTGTATATGCCAAGAAGCTGGGGGTGGATGTCGATAACCTGCTGGTCTCGCAGCCAGACTACGGCGAGCAGGCGCTGGAGATCACCGAAGCGCTGGTCCGCTCAGGGGCGATCGATGTGCTGGTCGTGGACTCAGTGGCTGCGCTGGTTCCCAAGGCGGAACTCGATGGCGAGATGGGCGACAGCCATGTCGGCCTGCAGGCACGATTGATGTCACAGGCGCTGCGCAAGCTTACCGGCACAGTATCGAAGTCGCGCACCTGCCTCATCTTTATTAACCAGATCCGCGAAAAGATCGGCGTAATGTTCGGCAATCCTGAGACGACGACCGGCGGACGTGCGCTGAAGTTCTACTCGTCAGTCCGCGTAGACATTCGTCGCATCGCCGCCATCAAGGAAGGCGATGTAGTCGTCGGTTCGCGCACGAAGGTCAAAGTAGTTAAGAACAAGGTTGCGGCGCCATTCCGCGAAGCCGAGTTCGACATCATGTACGGCGAAGGCATCTCGCGCGAAGGCGACATGCTCGATCTGGCCGCGAACCATAATATTGTTGAGAAGTCAGGTTCGTGGTTCAGCTATAAGAATGAGCGTATCGGCCAGGGACGCGAAAACGCTAAAGCCTTCCTCAAGGAAAATAAGGACATCGCCGCGAAGATTGAGGCGGAAGTACGCAAGGCCGTTGGCCTAACCAGTGGAGCTGAGAAGTCGGCTGCGGCTGCCGGCGCGAACGGTGCTGGAGCCGACCACGCGCACGCTCATCCGCCTGCAGCTCCGCGCCCGATTCCCATGGCTCGAAAGTAGCGGTGATAGGCACTATTGCGAAGCAAAGATCGTTATGCCCCCGGCATCTGCGGCTTGGATGATGCGCTCGCCGTCTAAAAGCAGACAGCGCTGAGCGTCAATGTCCAAGCAGGTAGCTCGGGCTTGCTGCATAGCTTCAATCGTTTTCACGCCGATGACAGGCACATCGAAGCGCATATCCTGATTTGGCTTTGCTACTTTTACTACCGTAAGTGCGCGGCTCAGGAACGACTCGGGTGTGTCCTCCTGGTGCAAGGTGCGCATGATTTCGCCCGCGCGCAGGATGGTCGCGTCAGTCCCTTCCATGGCCTCTACAGCTACGCATGCGGATTCAGCAATAACAACTGTCTGCCCGATGTCGTGCTGCGCCAGGTTCTGCGCGACCGCACGGCCATAAGCAATGTTCTTATGCTCTTCTTCTGTTGGAGAACGGCGTGTCAGCACGCCTGGGCGCGCCAGCAGCGGCTCAAGATAAGAAGTGGAGCTCAGCAATGTGATCCCCTCGTCGGCAAGAACCTTGGTGACTGCGCCGAGCAGCGAGTCGGTGTTGCGCGTCCCCAGAGATAACAGCAATTTCGCCAGCCGCCAGTCTGGTCGAATGCTCGCGAAAATCTGCTTGTGCTTGACCTGTCCGGCCATGATCGCGCGACTCACGCCTTCGCGTTGAAAGGTCTCAATCAATTTTGATAGCTCACCGAGCGAGAGCCAATGAACGCGAACGTCAGGATCGCGAGCAGCCCGCTCCGCGATCTCCGGTTCTGTCTCTTCTTTGATTGCGACAACGACTACGCGCTCTCCTTTCGCACGCGCCGCATCGAGCACCAAAAAGGGAAAGCGGCCATTACCGGCAATGAGTCCAAGGGAAGTGTTGGGCATAGTCAAGAATCGCGTCATCGGGCGATCGGGCCACCGGATGAAGTGACGAGCAACAGCAAAATCAAAACCGAACGCGGATCACACGGACCTTTTGGGCGCGGATTTGCGCGCGATAAAACAACGGTGTTTTACTCCTCGTGCGCTGGCCGATGGCGCGATTTATTTCAGAACTCCTCTTTCTGACGTCTCCACGAACTTGACCAGCCGCTCTACGTCTTCGCCCAAATCGCTTTCGGCTTTAAGTCTCGCGACAGCTTCACCGATATTCATTTTGGAACTCAGCAATGAACGATAAGCGGAATGGATCTTACGCAGCCGCTCTTTGCTGAAGCCCCTTCGCTGCAGTCCTACTGAGTTCATCCCGAATGCACGAACGTCACGCTTAGCGCTGGTGAGGGAGTAGGGCAGAACATCCTGGGTGATAGTTGTCCCACCGCCAATGTAGGAGTATGCGCCGATGCGCACGAACTGATGCACCGGACAAAGAGCGCCGACGACGGCGTATTCCTCGACAATGACGTGTCCCGCAAGCGTGGCGGCGTTGGCCATGATTACGTTGTCGCGAATATCGCAATCATGTGCGATGTGCGTATACGCCATGATGAGGCAGTAATTGCCTATACGTGTGACGCCGCCGCCTCCGGGCGTTCCACGATGGATCGTCACGCTCTCGCGGATTACATTGTTGTCGCCGATTTCGAGCCACGTCTTCTCGCCTTTGAATTTCAGATCTTGGGGTTCAAGACCCAGCGTGGTAAATGGGAAGACACGATTCTTTGATCCGATTTTGCTTGGGCCTCCTACCACGACATGCGAGAGCAGCTCGCAATCCTCGCCCATTTCTACATCTTCGCCGACTATGCAGAATGGCCCGATGGTGCAGCTCTGTGGAATGTGCGCGGACGGATTGATGATGGCACTGGGGTGAATGCGGGCGCTCACGCCGGACGACTCACCAACTGACAGGTCACGACAGCCTCGCAGGCCAGCTTGTCGCCTACATAAACGTTACCTTGCATCCTTACCGCAGTGGCCCGCCAGGCGAGAACATCGACTTCTACACGGAGCTGGTCGCCAGGCGTGACCGGCTTGCGAAACTTTGCGCGCTCGATGCCGGTAAACACCATCAGCTTCTGCTCGCGATCCGGAATCTCGGTGAGCAGCAGCGCCCCTCCAGCCTGTGCAATCGATTCGACAATCAGAACTCCCGGCATGATGGGATAGCCGGGAAAGTGTCCCATGAAGAATGGCTCGTTCACGGTGACGTTTTTGATGGCCACAATCCGCTTCTTACGCTCGATCTCGATCACTCGGTCGATGAGGAGAAATGGATAGCGATGCGGCAGAATCGCCTGAATCTCGGTAATGTCGAGCGTCTTCTTCTCGGGTGCAGCGTGCTCGGGCTCGATTGTGGTAAGACCGGTCTGCTCTTCTACACTCATGTCACGAACCTGGGATGAACGTGCGTACACCGAATGGTAAGCTCTGCGATCATTCAGCGTCCATATTACTTCCTGATTCAGTAAATGAGCTGTCGTGAGGCCCCAAGTGATGCATTTTCCGGAGGAACTGCGTGATAATTTTTGGGTTCGGACCATGTTGGAGGGAGTATGCGACGGAATATAGGACTTTCAGCTGTGCTGCTTTTGATTTCGCTGGCTGCTATAGCCAGCGATGAGACGCCGGTCAAGTCGCCTCAGCACCCGATAGTGTTCGTCCAACCGAGCGATTCATGGAAGGTTGATAGTTCGGTGGGAGGTGACCACAGCCTAATCATTGGCACTGGGCACGGAGGCAAGGAACCGCAGACGGCCAAAATTTATCAGCTACTTCAACACCGTTCGGAATGTTTGAACCTGGCTCCCAACATGATTCAGCAGAAGGCTGACTACGTGATGTTGGTCGAGCATGGAGGCGGAAAAGGCAATCGCTGGGCAGTGTCAAATAAGGACGGTGACGTGATCGGCTCAGGAGAAAGCTTCGTTCTCGGAAACTCCGTGGCGGACGCGTGCCGAGCTGTTATGAAAGACTGGAACACGCACACTGCGCAAAAGTAGGCTGCGCTTCCAAACCGATGATCTCAATCGCTGACGCTCGCCGTCGCCAGGACGAACTCTTATCTGACCTCAAAGCCCTGGTCGAAATTGAATCGCCCAGCAGCGACAAGTCAGCCGTAGATCATCTTGCCGAGTTCCTTGCTTCGCGACTCGAACACAATGGAGCACACGCGCAGATTCACATCGCGCAAGGCTTTGGAAATCACGTGCAGGCCGACTATCCCGGCGTTTCCGACAGCAAGCCGGTGCTGCTGCTGGGACACATCGACACGGTTTGGGACATCGGCACTCTGAAGCAGATGCCGTTTCGTGTCACAAACGGGCGCGTCTGGGGACCAGGCGTGCTCGACATGAAAGGCGGTATCGCTATCGCCATGCATGCTGTGGCGCTCTTGCAGGAGCACAGAAGTCCTCATCCGCCAGTGCGAATGCTGTTTGTCTCAGACGAAGAAACCGGCAGTCACTCCTCGCGAAGCATCACGCAAAAACTAGCGCTGGAATCTCAGGCAGTCTTAGTCCTGGAGCCTGGACAAGGTCTCGAGGGCGCGCTCAAGACCTCTCGCAAAGGTGTTGGAGTTTATGAGATCACAGTCACCGGAGAGGCGGCGCACGCGGGTGTCGATCCCGGACAGGGGGCAAGCGCGATTCACGAGCTGGCTCGCCAGATTGACACGATAACGAGTTTTAGCGACCTGCAGCGCGGGATGACTGTCAATGTCGGATTAATCCGAGGAGGGACACGCAGCAATGTGATTGCGTCCGATGCCTGGGCAGAGGTTGATGTTCGGGTAAAGACAGCTGCGGACGGCAAAGCAATCGACGAGAAGATGAAGTCCCTGCGGCCCAAGGATCCTCGCTGCAAGGTTCAGGTGACGGGGCAAATCAATCGTCCCCCGATGGAACGAAGCGAAAGAGGAGTAGCTCTCTATCGAAAAGCGGCAGCAGTCGCCCAGAGGCTCGGCTTGAAAATAGACGAGCAATCTACGGGCGGTGGATCGGACGGGAATTTCACTGCTGCCCTCGGAGTCCCGACTCTTGATGGACTGGGCGCGGTAGGAGATGGTGCCCACGCAATCCACGAGTCGATTCTGATTGATCAGATTGCGCCGCGGATGGCGCTGCTGGCAGGGCTCCTCGCGTCTCTTTGACAACGGGGCTACCCAAACTACCCAAGCCAGGCTTTTGACGCGACGGCAGCAACGGCCTATCATCACCTATACAGATATCTCTGGGGGTTGTTCATGTTTGGTGGCAAATTAGGTATTCCCGAGCTTCTGCTTCTGCTCGGTATTGCCCTGCTAATCTTCGGACCGGGCAAGCTGGCCGACTTCGGCAAGGGTCTCGGCGAAGGGATTAAGAACTTCAAGAGTGCAGTAAAAGACGGCGAACACGGGAACACGGAAGAGAAGAAGCAGTAAACTTCATTTCCCTCGTGCGCCGTGTTGTTCCATGCTTTCTACTTATCCCTCCAAAGCCATTGGTGCATGCTCACGTAGCATGTGATAGACGAGCGGCACCGGCAATCCAACAACATTGAAGTAACAGCCCTCGATGCGCGAGATCCACCGCGATGCTCTTCCCTGGATTGCATATGCTCCTGCTTTGTCCATCGGCTCGGCAGTAGCGACGTACTTATAGATTTCCTGTTCGCTGATTGGCCGCATGAACACGACTGTGGTTTCGGCAGCATCTCGAGAATGCCAATTTCCTTTTTCCTTCCACATCAGACACACACCAGTGATCACATAATGGCTGCGCCCGCTAAGCATGCTGAGCATGCGTGTGGCGTCGTCGGCATCTCGGGGCTTTCCTAGGGGAACGCCTGAGCGGAGATCGAGCACTACTTCGGTATCGGCTGCCAAAATGGGATCTTCAGATTGAACTCGATTGGCCACGGCACGTGCTTTCTCACACGCAAGTCTGCGCACGTATTTCTCAGGGGGTTCATCTTGGAGGTGTTTCTCGCTGACGTCGGATGGTTGTACCGAAAAGGGAATCCGCGCGTTGCGCAACAGCTCCTGACGTCGCGGAGAGGCGGAAGCAAGTATAAGCATCAGCAGCCCCAACGAGCTGAAATTTATCTAGCCAAAAGCTGCTAAACCGAATACACCAATCGGCCATTCACAATCGTATGCCGCACACGTCCGCATAGGCGTTTGC
Source organism: Terriglobales bacterium (assembly GCA_035538255.1). GTDB lineage: Bacteria > Acidobacteriota > Terriglobia > Terriglobales > Acidobacteriaceae > Gp1-AA112. Next base: position 14,263 of record DATLKS010000158.1, on the reverse strand, counting down.
CGATAAACGGCGAGTTCTTTGATTTCGACAGCGACTTCTCAGCGGTAAACACCCATTCTTCCTCGGGATCAAAGATCACGATATCGGCGACTCCGCCAGTCTGCAGGAATCCTGATTCCTTCCACCCCATCACCGCTGCCGGATTCAAAGCCAGCCAGCGTACCGCGAGCTGCGGATCGCTTCCTGCGACCATCAATGCAAGCGGGAGGGCCGTTTCAAGACCGGTGATACCGAAGGGCGCGCGATCGAATTCCTGCTCTTTTTCGTGAGCGGCATGCGGGGCATGATCGGTAGCGACGCAATCGATCGTCCCATCATGCAAGCCATCCCACATTGCTTGCCGATCATCTTCGCTGCGCAACGGCGGATTCATCTTGCAGTTGGTGTCGTAGTCGCCAATTTCCTCATCGGTAAGCAGAAGGTGATGCGGCGTGACTTCGCAGGTGACGCGAAGGCCACGCGCTTTACCCTTCCGAACGTGCTCGAGTGCAGCAGCAGTGGAGATGTGAGCTACATGGACATGCGCGCCGGTCTCCGCCGCCAGATTTATGTCGCGCGCCACGACTGATGCTTCTGCTTCGGCGCTAACTCCGCGAAGTCCGAGCCGGAATGATGTTGGTCCAGAATGCATTACGCAGCCCTGCGTCATGCGCGTGTCCTCGGCGTGTTGAATCACTGGAATCTCGAGCTTGCAAGCCGTCTTGAGTGCCTCGCGCATGACGCCATCGCCCAAAATGGGACGACCGTCGTCGCTTACGGCAACGGCTCCAGCTTCTACGAGCGCGCGAAAATTGGTGAGCCGCTCGCCATTGCTCACTAACGTAGCTGCTGCGATCGGGCGCACTCTGACCACGGCACGCCGTTCCGGCGCCTGCATCCAGCGCGTGATATCGGGCGAGTCGTTCACCGGAGTTGTGTTTGGCATCGGGCAGATCGTGGTAAATCCGCCCGCTGCTGCGGCTGCGGTTCCGGTGGCGATCGTCTCCTTATAGCCTTGCCCCGGCTCGCGCAGGTGAACATGCAGATCGATGAATCCGGGCGCTACCAGCATTCCTTTTGCTTCAATCACGGAATGATCTTTTCGCGGGATTTTTCCCGGAGCCTCGATCGCGTGGATGCGGCCTTTCTTGATCAAAATGTCATTAGCAGCAGGCCCCGACCGCGTACCATCAACGAGCAGTCCTCCGCTTATGAGAATGGAGTCGTCATGCGCGCGATCTGCTTGAGGTTTCACGGTTGGCCAGCCAATGCGCGCAGCAAGATTGCGCGCCGCACCGCCACGCCATTTCGCACCTGCTCGAGCACCAGAGAACGGGCACTATCCGCGACCTCACTGGTTAACTCCATGCCGCGAACCATCGGGCCGGGATGCATTACGAGGACGTCGCGAGGAGCAAGCATCATCCGCTCAGAGGTGAGCTGATAGTCGCGCACGTAGTCATGGACCGAAAGCTGCAGGCCGGCAAGTCGCTCCTTCTGGACGCGGAGCATCATGATGACGTCAGCTTCGGGCAGCGCGGTGTCGAAGTCGCGCGTGACGCGCACGCCCGGCGCGATAGTTTCGGCAACGTCGGGAAGCAGCGCCGGCGGGCCACAGAAGGTGACGCGTGCGCCAAGTCGCGTGAGCAGCAGAGCATTGGAGCGCGCGACGCGGCTGTGAAATATGTCGCCGACGAGCAACAGACGCAATGCCTCCAATGAACGGCGGTGCTGAAGGATGGTGTAGCCGTCGAGTAAAGCCTGGGAAGGATGCTCGTGCATTCCATCGCCTGCATTGATTATGGGAATGCTCAGGTGTCGTGCTAATAAATGTGGCGCTCCCGAGGATGGATGACGGATCACGATACACTCAGCACCCATCGCGGCAAGCGTCGAACCCGTATCGATCAGTGACTCGCCTTTTTCGATGCTCGAAGCTGTCGCGCTCACCAGCGTTGTCGATGCTCCCAGCGACTTGGCGGCAAGCTCGAATGAGCAGCGCGTGCGCGTGCTCGCTTCGTAGAAGAGCAGGGCGATATGGCGTCGCATCAGCGGAGCTGTCTTCGCGCTGACTGTGGCGAATCGGCCAGCCTCCTTTAGCAAGCCATGGATCTCTGCATCGCTCAAAGATTCGATATCGAGCAGCGATCGTGATGAATGGGAAAACTGTCCTTTGCGGAGAGAAGCAGAACGAATACTGCGTCGGAAAGTATCGGAACGAGAGCGGGGGATTGCCCCTCGACTCATGCGGAAACCTTTTCGACGAGGAGCACCTGCTCACTCGGATCGATCTCTTGCAGCTTTACTTCGATGATTTCGTTTTGCGTGGTCTGAACGTTGCGGCCGACGAATGCCGCTTCAATGGGCAACTCGCGATGTCCGCGGTCGATCAGCACCAGCAGCTGTACACGGCTCGGCCGGCCGTGATCAAAGAGAGCATCAAGCGCAGCGCGAATCGTTCGGCCGGTGTAAAGAACGTCGTCAACCAGAATGATGTTCTTGTCATTGACATCAAATCCGATCTCCATTGGATTGACAATGGGTTTCGGTCCCGTTGTGGAGAGATCGTCACGATACAGATTGATATCGAGTGCGCCGACCTGCACCGGCGCCTTTTCAATCTTGGTCACCAGATCGGCAAGTCGCCGGGCCAGCGGCACACCGCGACGTTTGATGCCGACGAATCCAAGTCGCTCGACACCGTTGTTCTTCTCGACGATTTCATGCGCCAGCCGTACAAGGGTGCGCTCGATCTCCGAAGCCGACATGAGGCGCGTTTTTTCGCGCAGCACAACCTGTGGCTTAGGGCTTTGACCAGTCATGGATAAGGAAGATTGGGCGGACTGAAAATGATACGGGGGGAACGGCAGACGAGGCAAGGAGTCGCCCGGTTTAGGAAGTAGTCCGATCCCAGCAGGGCACTTCAGGAATCACTACATTCAGTGAGGACGCGACCTCGCCTGCACCCTTGCAAGTGGGACAGGTAGAGCCGTCGTTGCAGATACCGCGACCCAAACAATTCGGGCACTTCTTAGCTTTGAAGACTCTTGCCACGCATACCGTAGGATGCAGAAAACTGTTCAGCTATTCACAATTTGGAGGTCGCGCCAGAAATGGATGAAGGAGCACTAAAAGTGAGGCGTGTCCTAAAACAGTCCAGCCTGTCTGCGTGGCGCCGCGATGCCGAAGTGATCGTAAGCGAGCTGAGTGGCGACGCGTCCGCGCGGAGTACGATCCAAGAATCCAATCTGGATCAAGAACGGCTCGTAGATGTCCTCGATTGCATCCGTATCTTCTGCCAGCGCCGCCGCGAGGGTATTCAGCCCGACTGGTCCGCCCTGATACTTCTCGATGATCGCCAGGAGCAAGCGGCGATCCATCTCATCGAACCCGTGCTTGTCAACCTCAAGCATTTCGAGGGCGGCCTGCGCCGTCGGCCGGTCGATGTGTCCGGCGCCGCGCACCTGGGCATAATCGCGACAACGGCGAAGCAAGCGGTTCGCAATTCGCGGCGTGCCACGAGCCCGGCTGGCAATCTCCAGAGCGCCATCGCTGTCGATAGCGACATCGAGGATCTCGGCAGAACGAGTCACGATGATCTTCAGCTCTTCGTCAGAGTAGAACTCGAGACGCAGAACGATGCCGAACCGCGAGCGCAGGGGAGCCGAGAGCAGTCCCGCGCGCGTCGTGGCAGCTACGAACGTGAAAGGCTTTACGTCCAGAGTGTGCGTACGCGCCGAGGGTCCCTGCCCCACGATGATGTCGAGTTTGTAGTCTTCAAGCGCAGAGTAAAGAATCTCCTCGAGCGCGGGCTGCAGGCGGTGCACCTCGTCGAAGAACAGCACCTGCTTTTCTCTCACGTTGGTCAGAATGGCGGTAAGGTCGCCTTTGATCTGCAGCGTCGGTCCCGAGGTCTGCTGATATTCAACCTCCATCTCATTGGCGATGATGGTCGCAAGGGTCGTCTTGCCAAGGCCAGGCGGACCGAACAAGAGAACATGGTCCAGGGCTTCGCCCCGTGACTTGGCAGCTTGAATGGCGACTGCGAGATTATCTTTGACCTTCTTCTGGCCGATGAATTCCTGAAGACGCTTTGGTCGAAGCTTGAGTTCAAATGAGGCATCGTCGTCCACCATGCCGGCAGAGACGACTCGATCACGAATCGCAGAAACAGAATTGGTTTTAACCGTAGCCACTTAGGGGCGATACTAAAGCGAAATGAAATTGGAAGCAATCAGAGAACTGCAGAAACCGACACGGATCGCACGGATTAAGCGGATTTGCACAGATTGAGAGCCAGATGAAAGGACAGTTAAACTACCAGTCTGCCCATCCGTGTAATCGGTAGCTTCCCTGTAATCCGTGTCGTGTTTTTGGGTTCGGCTGCCGAGAGGTGTATATCAGGCACTCTTCCGGGTTTTACCGCGATCCAGCAGCACGTGCTGCTCGGCGAGTTTGCCGTCGACGTAAACAGCGCGAATCAGCCTCACGCTGTTTTCGCGTCCTTTAGCAACTGCGGAGGCTACGTCGAAGTCGTGGAAAGCAGCGACGAACTGCCATTGGGAGTCGCCTGCGGACCGCGCCCATATCTCAAATTGCTCCCAACGATCCATAGGTGAGGTTAGATGCAGGTTCTGCTTCATTGTGCAGCACCTTCTTTGGTTTGCGTCAGAACCCATTCTCCGGCACGACGGATGAATGAATCAGTGAAGCGGACACGAGCGGTCTGGACTCGATTGCGCCCGATAGGCATGGATTCGTTCCGTTGGCCGGTGACTGTAGCCCGATCGCCATTAACCTGCACCTGCATGTTCTCCGGCGGCCCGAAGGTCCCGGCGCGGTTCTGGTGAATGTCGTCGAGCAGCTCGAACTTATCTTCGGAATCGCCGTTGGCGCTGATGAGGCGGTAATCGTCGGCGAGGATTCTCTGCAGCATCGCCACATCGCGCCGGTTAATGGCATCAGAGAATCCGCGCTCGAAGGTCATCAATGTCTGTTGCACATACTGCACCGGCTGTTGCGGCGGATTCCTGGGTTGGGACGCGCGTGGCGGCTGTGGGGCAGACTGCGGCGGCACCGAGGAGCGCACTGGAGGTGGCGGCGAGGTATTCCGTTGCACGGCCTCACCATTATCCGAATTGGGATACGGCTGTGCGTTTCCCGTCGGGCGCTGTGCGCCTGAACTTTGCGTCGGCGGCCGGGCGGACTCATCCCGTCCAACTTCTTTCCCATCGAAAATAATGCGCGATTCCGAGCCAAAGCGCTTGTAGTTGATGTAATCGACGGTTTCTACGATGTGGACCGACTCCGAGCTGAAATGCAGGTAATCGTCGGATTTAGTGTAAGACGGGAACCAGTATTTGCCGTCCACAAGTTCGCGATAGGTCACGAAGCTGGGAAAGAGATTCTCACTGTTCTCGTTGTAGATGTCCGGAACGGCCTTGCCCGAGCTCTTCACGATCTGGTACTGCTTCGCGTCCACCCATATCCGTCCCTCGAAGTAGCGTCTCCCCTCTTCCATTGCTTTGGGAGAAATGTCGAATACATACGCGTGGGTGCCCCGCGTGTCCTGCTGGCCGCGGTACTTGATGTTGTAGTCGGGAATCTCATCGGTCGTGAGCACAAAGGGAAGACGATTGCGGATGTCGTCGATGTCTTCCTGCGTTATGCGGATGCGTTTGAGCGTGTCCCGTGGTAGCGACACCTGCTTCACCACGCGTTCTCCCTGATCGTTGAATGTGACGTCGAAAGTATCGTCGTATTCGCCGTCAGGAAAGCCGGTCTCACCGATGGTCTGCATTCTCACCACTTGCCGATAGGTGTAGTGCTCGCGTGCCTGCTTGAAGATCTGCTCCTGAGCGGCGAAGTGGCTGATAATATCGCGAACCGTCACCCCTTCCGGCAGCGACGGATCGAGTGGACCGTCTTCCTGCTCCTGCATCTGCGGGAACGCACGAATCACCAGCAGAAACGCCAGGAATACCATGCAGCTCAGCCATAGCGAACACCGGGTCATCATCGCGCGCCGCCGACCATTTCCACCCATATATTCAGAGAACACGAGGTTGACCGATTAGATGCCCTTGGTATTTCCAGCAGGCTCGGCTTTCTCAGAGCTTAGTCTGATTGGGCTCCAGTCAGTTGCCGGAAGGTGGAGAATCCTGTTTAGAGATGGGCTCGACTTTAATCGTGCCGGAAGTCGGTGGGAGCCCCCGCATTTATGCGGGGGAGCTGCGCTTCAGCGCAGCGGAATGAGGTGTTCCCCATTTGTTTGTTGCGCTTTAGCGCCGGGTCCGCCTTTTCCCCGCATAAATGCGGGGGCTCCCACCTCTGCTGGTTTTCCGCAGCCTGTCCGGCCGCGTATGGTGCCATCTACATCTATTTATAATCGTAAGATTCGGGAACTTATAACGACATGGCCATTTTGCAGACGATCGACCGAACGCAGCCTTTAACCACCAACAAACACTTAGTTCGCTGGGTAGAAAAGATGGCGGAGCTAACCCAGCCTATGAACGTCCACTGGGTAGACGGTTCGCAGGAGGAATATGAGCAGCTTTGCTCGCGCCTGGTCGAGAATGGGACATTCATCAAACTCAACGAGAAGCTCTGGCCCGGCTGTTATTACGCGCGCTCCGATGCCAGCGATGTTGCCAGAGTCGAAGATCGCACCTTCATCAGCTCCTTCTCCAAAGACGGCGCCGGTCCCACCAACAATTGGGAAGAGCCCTTCTCGATGCGGCGAAAGCTGAAGGGTTTGTTCGACGGCTGCATGCGCGGGCGCACGATGTACGTCCTGCCCTTCAGCATGGGTCCGATCGATTCGCCGATGTCGCAGATCGGTGTTCAGCTAACCGATTCGGCTTACGTGGTCGTCAGCATGCGGATCATGACTCGTATCGGGCTTCCTGTCTTTCGCGAGATTGATAAGGACGTGAAACGCGTCGTCCCCTGCATGCACAGCCTCGGCATGCCATTGGCTCCGGGGCAGAAAGACGTTCCCTGGCCCTGCAACAAAGAGAAGTACATCGTGCATTTTCCCGAGAGCCGCGAGATCTGGTCGTTTGGCTCTGGATACGGCGGAAACGCTCTGCTGGGAAAGAAGTGCTTCGCTCTCCGCATCGCCTCCACAATGGCGCGAGACGAGGGCTGGATGGCCGAGCACATGCTGATTCTGGGTGTGGAGTCTCCACAAGGAGAGAAAACTTACGTAGCCGCAGCATTTCCCAGCGCCTGCGGAAAAACCAATTTCGCTATGCTGGTTCCGCCTAAAGGCTTCGAGGGCTGGAAGGTTTGGACAGTAGGCGATGACATTGCCTGGATTCGTCCTGACGAAAACGGTCAGCTGCATGCCATCAATCCCGAAGCGGGATTTTTCGGCGTGGCTCCGGGGACGTCTTGGGAAACGAATCCGAATGCGATGGCCACGCTGTCGCGCAACACCATCTTTACCAACGTAGCGCTCACGCCCGACGGCGGTGTCTGGTGGGAAGGGATGACCAAAGAGCCGCCGCTCGAGTGTCTGGATTGGCAAGGGAATCGCTGGACCCCGGAAATCGCGAAGCAAACCGGAGCAAAGGCGGCCCATCCCAACGCTCGCTTCACGGCGCCAGCCTCGCAGTGTCCGACAATAGATCCATTATGGGAAGATCCGCACGGCGTTCCCATCAGCGCGTTCATCTTCGGCGGACGCCGCGCCACCGTAATGCCGCTCGTCTATCAGGCTTTTAATTGGAGCGCCGGAGTCTACGTCGGCGCGACCATGGGTTCGGAGATGACCGCTGCCGCAGCAGGCACGGTCGGCAAAGTTCGCCGCGATCCTATGGCGATGCTTCCCTTCTGCGGCTACCACATGGGCGATTATTTTCGCCATTGGCTGAAGATGCAGCGGCACCTCAGTATGACGCCCCGCATCTTCCATGTGAACTGGTTCCGCAAGGACCAGAACGGGAATTTCCTGTGGCCGGGTTACCGCGAGAACATGCGCGTGCTGAAGTGGATTGTCGATCGCGTTCACGGACGTGCGCTCGGCCGCGAGAGTCCCATCGGCTGGCTGCCGAAGTATGAGGACATCGAGTGGAAGGCACTCGACTTCTCAAAAGAACGTTTTGAAGAGCTGCAGGCAGTTGATCGCAACGCCTGGAAACAAGAAGTAATCGGGCACGAGGAGTTATTCATTAAATTGCACGATCATCTCCCTCCCGAAATGGTGTACGAGAGAGAGCTGTTGATCTGCCGATTGTAGTAGCAGTCAGCACTCAGCATTCAGCCACGCTCCAGTATGCATAGACAAAATCGCTGCAACTGGCGCACGTTGCCAGAATCATCAGAGATAGCAACGAAACAGTCCAAGCAAGTAGGGGCACGGCCTGCTGGTCAGCGTCATGGGCAGGTTTGCACACGAAAATCGTAGGGCCGGAGGCCCGGCTGGCCAAATGTCAGCCCACAGCGGAAGCTGTGGGGAGCAAGGGTAAGACCTAGCGCCGGAGGCGCGGCACTCATCCAAGGACGTATTGCGGATCATAAGGAGCGCCGGCCTTCTTTATAAATTCCTGCTCGGCTCCATATCCTTCTGCCGGTTGAACTCAATCTCCCGTTTCCGCAGAAAACGCGATGAGTTTCGTTTTAACTTGTTGATTGCGTCGGCGAGCGCCATCGCTGGCGGTAGAGAAACATATGAGTGGCTCACGAGCTTCGGGCTCTCCGCGGCTGGGCATCATAGGATCGGACCTTTGGTGCCGCGCCTATGGCGCTCGGTCTTACCTCACTCACCCAACCCTTCCAGGGTGGGCTGATATTTGGCCATCCGGGCCGACAGCCCAGCGATTACCGAAGATCGTGGCTGATTCGCATGCAAACACTCGCTGCTACGTTCGCAAACTCATCGGTATATCTGATGATTCTCACAACTTGCGCAAGCTCCAGTGACATTGGTCTATCCATCGCAGGCGTGGCTAAATGCTGAGTGCTAGGTGTTTCTTGCCAAATTCGTCCCATTCCTCAATGCTTGTTTCATGTTCTCCCGCCGCATTGCTGTTGCCTACGAACTAAACGGCCAGCGTAGGCCGTGTGAGCTCAAGTGGCTCGATAGCTTCTCCATGCGCAACTTTACGAACGATGCCGTCTTCGATGACACCCTTCCTGTAAGCGACGGCCTTATCGAAGTTGGCGCGCGTGTGCCCATCGAGGCGCTGCGCAGCGCTATGGAAGATTGGTTCCACCGCAAAAGTTATCTCGAAAAAGGCGCTCACCTTGTAGTAAAAGAACTCGCTTGAGGAGCCTGAATGTCTGACATCCATGATCTGACTCGGCGCAGTGTCTTAAAAACAGGCGTCACTGCGCTGACTGCCGGCACACTCACCAATGCTTTCGCGCAGCAGACATCGAATGCCGGCGATCGCACTTCCAGCAATCCTGGTCCAGCGAATCCACCGCTCGCGGCGCAGAACCAGGATTCATTCATGCCGCCGCTGACGGACCACGGCGACACGCCTGCGTTTAAGTACTCGTTTTCGCTCTCGCACAATCGCACGTACAAGGGTGGCTGGGCGCGCCAAGTGACGGTCCGCGACTTTCCGATTTCGAAGGAGCTAGCGGGCGTGAACATGCGCCTCACCGCCGGCGGCATTCGGGAGTTACATTGGCACGTTCCGGCGGAATGGGCTTACATGATCTACGGCAAGGCCCGGATCACGGCAGTCGATTCGCAAGGCCGCAGTTTCGTCCAGGACGTGGAGCACGGCGATCTCTGGTATTTCCCGAGCGGGATTCCCCATTCCATTCAAGGTCTGGGTCCGGATGGATGCGAGTTCCTGCTCGTCTTCGACGACGGCGGATTTTCTGAATTTGATACCTTCCAGATTTCCGACTGGATGGCCCACACCCCTCGCGAAGTACTGGCAAAGAACTTCGGCGTCCAGGCCGCAGCTCTGGCTCCAATTCCCGAAAGAGAACTTTACATCTTCGAGGCTCCGCTTCCGGGTTCGCTGGCCGGCGATCAGCAGGCGACGAGTGGATCTCAAGGTGCGATTCCGTCGCCATACTTCTACCGGCTGGGAGCGCAGGAGCCGGCAAAGCGCAGCAAAGGCGGCGAAGTAAGGATCGCCGATTCCAAGAGCTTCATTGCGTCCACCACGGTTGCTGCAGCGCTCGTGACCGTGCGGCCTGGAGGCTTACGCGAGCTGCATTGGCATCCCAATGCCGACGAGTGGCAGTACTACATCGGGGGTAATGCCAGGATGACAGTCTTTGCCGCGAGCGGCCGCGCACGAACCATGGACTTCGCTCCGGGAGATGTCGGGTACGTGCTGCGCTCCACGGGACACTACATCGAAAACACCGGCGACACGGACTTGGTCTTCCTTGAAACTTTCAAGAGCAGCCATTACCAGGACATCTCGCTGTCGCAGTGGATCGCGCACACCCCGCCGGAGCTTGTGGCCGCGCATTTACACATCGACAAAGCGACATTGGCAGCGATCCCGAGAGAAAAAGCCGTAATCCTGCCCCTCTAAACCATTCCACAGTTGTGTGCCCAACGGGGAACGCAAGATGTTTCGACCCCGGTCTCCCGCGCCCGCCCCACCGAACGCAACTGTAGCGTTCGGCAGGACCCCGGGAACGCGCGGAACCCTCCTGCGCTCAACATGACCGGGTAAGTATGTGTTGGATTTGCAGACCTATTTTGAGACGGCTCACTAGCAAACAAGAAAGAACGGCAGCCATCTCCGGCTGCCGTTTGTCTTGCTTATTTCTAGCGTCTGATTTACCAGAGGAAGCGAGCCACCAGCTGTGCGCGTCGAGCCGTGGTGCCATCCGGCGGCATCTGGGTTGCGGTAATGAGGCCATAATTCGCAAATGGGACCAGGTTTACGGCCGTGACCACTCCACCGTTCTTGACGGCACTCGCGACGTATTGTTGCGTCTGGCGAGGTGAAGAGCCGGAAACGATTAAGTGGTTGAAGACGTTGAACGCTTCAAAGCCAAGGTTCAGTTTCACGCGCTCCGTGATCGGGAACTGCTTCACGATGCGAGCATCAGTCTTGATAAAACGGCCCACATCGAGCGCCGAAGTTGATTCAAAGGGAACGCGGAATGATCCTCCGAGTCCGTTCAGAGTAGAAGTGCTGAACATCGCGGTGGTAGGCGCGTTGAACGAGTTCATCGAGATGGTAGGCTGCAACGGTTGCGACGAAGCTGCTACAGAAATGACTGAGAGTTGCCATCCGTTTTCGAGATAGCGTCCAGTCCAGTTGTCCGCATGACTAAACGTTGGAGCGAATACAGCATTTACCGTCAACCGATGACGCTGGTCAGTGGAAGCGGAGCCCCGGTCCCCACGGTAAAAGCCGTTCGCATACGAAGTCGGAAACGTACTGCCGAACAGAATCGAAGTGCCTGCTCCCTTAATGCCGTCATCGATGGTGTGGCTCCACGTATAGGCAATGTTGCCCTGGAACCACGCTTTGTATCGAGTGGCCAGGTTAACTAGGAGACCGTTGTAGTAACTGTTAGCATTCGACTGCAGGTCGAAGATGGAATTGAAGTTTTTGTTGATGCGGTCAGAAAAGAGATAGACGGGAGTCGTGTAGGTCCCCACCGTACTTCCAGATGCATTCAGAATGTTATAGGTGTAGCTGGAACTCGGCGTACCAAGGTTGGCGTTCATCGTCCCCTGCAGGTGGAGCGTTCGGCTCCACACGTAAGAGAGATCCAGCGTGGTGTTGCTCGCGAGTTCGTGCTGAATTCCCAGATTGCCTTGTTGCGAGTAAGGGTTGCGCCAATTGTCGTCAGCGTACATGATGCTGCCGCTTCCATTTACGTTCGGGGCGGCACTGAGATTGTTCGGGAACGCCGGGCCGGCGGCCAATTGAGACCCAATCGTGCCGTTCAATGAATAACTAGCCTGATAGGTCAGGTTTGTCAGGAACAGATTTTCGATAGCGGACGTTGTGAACCGATTATAGAAAATGCCATATCCCGCGCGGATTGCCGTTTTGTCACTCAGGGCATAGGCAATGCCGAAGCGTGGCGCGAGGTCAAGTCCATTATTGGGAATACGGCCCGTTTGGGGAACGGCAGCATTGAAAATAGTTGGCTGCGGAATCCAGCTATGTTCATAGCGCAAGCCTGGAGTAATCGTCAGCTTTGGAGTTAGGTGCCATTCGTCCTGCACAAATACCGATAGCTCCGGCATGCTGACATCCACAATAGGATTGCCGAAATCTTGTGAGAAACTCGTCCAGTGCTTGCCGTTGGTGGTGCCGCTGAAGTCCTGCGCGAACGCAGTCAACGTAGGATAGCTGTAGCTTCCAAATCGATTGCCGAGACGATCCACATAATCCTCTACGTGGTCCCAGTTCACTCCATACTTCACACTGTGTTTGCCGATCGTCCAGCTATATGTATCCATCAGCTCGAAGCGTTGCTCGCTCGGATTCAGCCGTGGATATCCGGCAGCAAAGCCCAAATTTTGGACATTGTTCACAGTCAGGTTGAGCGGTCCAAACGAAGGCGTCAGGCTGGGACTAAGCGGATCAAATTGCCGGTCCTTGAAATATCCGAAGCGGAATTCGTTCAGCTGGGTCGGAGAAGCCACGAATGTCCAGCTTGCGCTGCCGGTTCTATCAAAGACAGTGGTATTCGCGTTGTTCCCGATGCCATTGCCGCCCGTTAGCGAAAGCTGGGTCTGAATTCCGTTTGGAGAACGGAAGTCTAGATAGTTGCTGCTTACCGCAAAGCTGTTGCGATCGTTCAGGTGGTAATCGATCTTCCCAAATAACAGGTTGACGTCCACTGTGCGCGGAACGAGTTGGTTTTGTGCTCGGCTATTGATATAGCTGATAGCCGAGGCGCATTGCGCCGAGGTAGCTGGCGCGCCGCAGGTTGCGGTGAGATTGCCTACAGCGTCGTAAAGATTATTCCCAAAGTTAGTAGAAACGATAGGAGCATTCCGACGCTGGAGCTCGCCGTTGAAGAAGTAGAACAGCTTGTCCTTGTGGATTGGACCGCCGATGCTGAGTCCAGCCTGATGACGCCATTCAGGCGGGTTCACACCTAACGTGGTCGGATCGGTCGCGCTTAGAGTGCGATTGCGGAAGAATTCATACGCACTCCCATGGATGGAGTTGCTTCCGCTCCGCGTCACCGTGTTTACGACCCCACCAGAAGCATGTCCATACTCGGCAAGAAAGTTTGAGGACACTACTTGGAATTCCTGCACAGCGTCCTGCGAGATGTTGAACGTACGCGTGCGGCCGGCATTTTCATCGTAGAAGCTGTTGGTCGTGTCGTTTCCATCAGTGAGGAACGTGTTCCCGCCGGGATTGCCTCGGAATGTGAGGAGTCCAAACGCGGCGTCATTGGTGACACCAGGCGTGAGCAAGACAAAAGAATCGACACGTCGCCCATTGATCGGCAAATCCAGAATCTGCGTGGAATCCACCACAGACGACGAACTGACCTTCGTGGTGTCTATCGCTGTAGTTTCTGCCGTGACGCTCACCGAGGTTTCAGAGGTAGCGAGGCTCAGCAAGGCGTTGAAGGTGGAAGCCTCACCGATCTTCACCGTAATGTCTTTGATCGTGAACGTCTGGAAACCTTGCTTCGAAATGGCAATGGTGTAGCCCGAAGCGGGAATAAGCGCGTTAAAGTCAAAAACGCCGGCGGCGCTGGTTTCGAGCTGACGATGAATTCCCTTCGCAGCATTGTCGAGTGTGACTCTGGCGCCTGGCACAACCGCGCTCGTTTGATCTTGAACGACGCCCGAAATCTTTCCGAAGCCGGCTATGGTCTGCGCAAATATTGGCGCGCTGGCGATTGTGATCGCGAGAGCAAAAATAACTAACCTGATGGATGCGAAAGAAGACCTTGTCTCAGATGGTCTTGTGCTTAGCTTGCAGAACGGCGACATACTCTGTGCTCCTGTGATTGAAAAAGCCAGTGCGAGGCGACTCGCTGGCTTTGTTTACGCGTACTGTCGGAAGTTGTTTTTAGCGATGCGACAGCCGCTTTTAATCCCAAAAGTTATGCGAGGGGAGAATGCACTCTATCATCGGCTCGGCAGAGTTTTCCATACGAAGATTCGCTTAATTATGAAAATTCCAAGACATTGCCCCCGGTTGGACCATACGATCTTCACAGCCGATACAGGATTCTGTAGCCGGACGCGATCCAGCATCGAGAATCTATGAAAGTTGGGAATTTCTGTCTTGGGATTTTGTTTTAAGCGGATCATTGCATGCCGCTTTCCACTCCCGTATAGTCGAGCGTTCTTCCCGACGAG